>JAQXNR010000051.1 GCA_029098105.1 Lachnospiraceae bacterium | reverse complement strand
GGCAACTTCTTTTGCAAAGTTTTCATCGGGAATTTTGTCAGGAAGTGCTGAACCGTTTTGATGAGGGGTACAAAAAACAGTTTTATAATGTATGTACTGTGGTTCTTCGCTATGTCCTGAGTTGTATGCTGATTGGGAAATCTTTGGGAGCCAGGGCGGAGCACAATTTTCCGTAGAAAGGAGAAACAGGTATGTTTAATCGGCAATCGATAGAAGGAAGAAGAGAAACACAAACAAATCTTTAGTTGCATCTGTCAATATTTTATGATATTCTTAAGAGTAGTGTGGGGTTCACACTACTCTGGAGAGTCTCATAGAACGAGCGCCGAAGGTGTACGGCAGATAGAATGCTGCCAATCTCTCAGGCAAAAGGACAGAGCAAATCTGTATGTTCTACTCTTTAGAGGGCTGATAGAGATATCAGCTCTTTTTGTGTTGCATAAAAATTAAAGGAGAGAAAGCAAATGTTAGAAGAAATTAGTAAGATTTTGACTGCCATTGACGATTTTGTATGGGGAGTTCCTCTGATTGTGCTGATTTTAACAGTAGGTATTTTTATGACCATACGGTTAAAAGGACTGCAGATTGGGAAACTTCCGAAATCATTAAAGTATATGGTAAAAAATGAAGCCAGTGGAGACGGCGAAGTAACCTCTTTTGGTGCATTGTGCACCGCCCTTTCTGCTACGATTGGAACGGGAAATATTGTAGGTGTGGCAACTGCGATTGTGGCGGGAGGTCCGGGAGCCTTGTTCTGGATGTGGATTGCGGCATTATTTGGAATGGCAACCAAGTATTCCGAGGGTGTGCTGGCAGTAAAATATCGTGTGATTGACAAGGACAATCACGTTCTGGGTGGCCCGTTTTATTATATTGAAAATGGTATGGGCAAAGGATTTCGTTGGCTGGCAAAAATTTTCGCCTTCTTTGGGGTAGGTGTTGGTTTGCTGGGAATTGGTACCTTTACCCAGGTAAACGGAATTGCCAGCGCGGTCAATAACTTTTTCGACCCCAATAACAGTTGGAGCGTACATATATTAGGAAAGGATTATTCCTGGACCGTAGTAATTTGTGGAATCATACTGACCCTTTGTGTGGGACTGGTAATCATAGGAGGGATTCAGCGGATTGCTCAGGTATCCCAGGTCATCGTTCCTTTTATGGCTGTCATCTATGTGGCGTTCAGTCTGCTGCTGATTATTTTAAATATTAAGGAAATTCCTCAGGCATTTGTCACTATTTTTGAGGGAGCCTTTGGTATGCGGGCAGCAGCCGGAGGTGCGCTGGGTGCGATTCTGATTGCGATGCAAAAGGGAATTGCCCGGGGTATTTTTTCCAATGAGGCTGGTCTTGGTAGTGCGCCGATTGCAGCGGCAGCAGCCCAGACAAAGGAGCCGGTACGTCAGGGCCTGGTTTCTATGACGGGTACATTTATTGATACGATTGTCATTTGTACAATGACTGGACTTGCGATTGTGGTAACCGGAACCTGGGACCAGGGACTGGAAGGCGTTGCAGTGACGACGGCAGCGTTTCAGCAGGGATTACCCTTTGGAGAAAATGTGTGTGCCTTTATTCTTATGATATGTCTGGTATTTTTTGCCTTTACCACCATTCTTGGTTGGGATTACTATTCTGAGCGCTGTCTGGAATATTTGTGTAATGGAAAAAAGAAAGTGGTAAAATGCTACCGCTGGTTATATATTCTGGCAGTATTCATTGGTCCTTTTATGACGGTTGCAGCAGTCTGGACGATTGCGGATATTTTCAATGCCTTGATGGCGCTGCCAAACCTGATTGCCATTCTGGCACTCAGTGGTGTGATTGCAAAGGAAACGAAGAGTTATTTCAAACGGTTGGAGAACGGGGAAATACAGGAGTAAGTAAGAATAAACAGTAAAGAGAAAAGTCCTTGCCATACCGGCAGGGACTTTTTTTGGGAAAATGTAACGTAGAGAATTACATAATTGCGGTCTCTAATGCGATTTCCATCATATCGGTAAAGGTTTGCTCCCGTTCCTGGGC
>JAQXNR010000050.1 GCA_029098105.1 Lachnospiraceae bacterium | reverse complement strand
TCCCATGACCTCCATAACATCAATCTCACCACATCTTGGCCACTGTCCGTACAAATTCTCATTGCTTGGCATCATCCAGAATGCCGGAAGATAACCCTTACCTGTTGGAACCTTCACTCTCGTTTCGAATAAACCATATTTAAAATTATGTTTGTCCTTGGTATTGATGCGTCCTGATGTATAAGTGGCATTTCCCTTATCATCAACAGTTTTAATTGGTTTGATGACCAGATTACCATCTTTTACATAAATGTTTTCGGTGCTGTCTACATATTCCTGTAACTCTGCATTTACCCATCCTGGCTCATGGGTTTCCACATTCCAGTCCTTTCTATTTAATTCTGTTCCATCAAACTCATCCGACCATTTTAAATCATAGCCTTTATAGGAGAGTGTTTGTTTGTCTTCTGGTTTCACGTCTGGTTTTTCTTCCTCAGTAGTCTGCTGAGCCTCTGTCGTCGCTGCTGACTGCTGAGCCTCTGTCGTCGCTGCTGACTGCTGAGCCTCTGTCGTCGCTGTTGACTGCTGAGCCTGTGTCGTCGCTGTTGACTGCTGAGCCTGTGTCGTTGTTGCTGACTGCTGAGCCTCTGTCGTCGCTGTTGACTGCTCTTGCTGTTTCTTCTTAACCTTAATTTTACAGGTTGCCTTTTCCTTGCTACCATCTGTTGTCTGCACCGTAATCGTAGCAGTTCCTTCTTTTAAGCAACTTACCACACCTTTACTGGTTACCGTTGCAATCTCTTTATTATTGGTGCTGAATTTCACATTTTTTACACTTGGATTCTTAGGAGAAAGTGTTGCCTTCAAGGTAATTGTTTCCCCCTCGAAAGCCTCTGCCGATTTTTTGTCAAGAACAACCTTTGTAGCGGGTGTCCCAACAATCACTTTAATCGTTACTTTCTTTTTCGTATCAGCCTTACTCTTTACAGTAATCTTTGCCGTACCTTTCTTTACTGCTTTAATCTTACCCTTACTACTTACTGTAGCAACCTTGTTATTGGAAGACGAAAAACTTACTTTTTTGCTCGCCTTTCCACTTACCGTTACCTTCGTTTTAAGTTTAAATTTTTGCTTCGGCTTTAACACCAATGTCTTCGTATCAAGATTTTTAATAGTTACAGATTTTACCTTGGCTTTTCCAGTGGCAGCATATGCTGTAACAGGTATCATACCTGCAATTAACATGAATGCCATAAAAAGTGCCATTACCTTTTTCATCATAGATCCCATAAATATCCTTCTTTCTTTTATATTATCTCTTCTGTGTCCACAAAGAAATTAATTCGCCACGAATCGAATCATAATGTTCTCCAATCAAGCCAAAATCCTTTTCCTTGTAAGTCCAAACTGCTCCACCAATATGATTTTCTGCAAATACTTTTTTCACATCTTTAAACCATCTCAATGTATCTGGCTGGGGTGCCTGGTCAATGACACCAAATTCTCCACAATACAATCCAACCCCTGCGTTCTCTGCCGCATCCACAGCTTCTTTTACCATCTCGCGAATAAATTCCTCACCCATATTGGCAGCATGGGCTTTGGTTACTACTTCCCCCTGGTAGCCCAGTACTTCTGACTGTGTTCTGTAATAATCCATGGACTCCGGATAGAATATGTCCTTTTCTTTATCCATATTGGCAACCCAATGCGCCTTTTGATGGGTAAAAAGAAGCGGCTCATAAAAATGAAATGTAAAAATAATATTGTCGTCCTTAGGAATATCCAATAATTTTAACGTCTTAACACTATTCCACTGGATACCTCCATAAATAATCGGAGTATTCGCAGTAACACTGCGAATTGCTATAACTGCTTTCTGAATCAGTTGATTCCACGCCTGTGCATTTTCTTTTTCCACCACTTCATTTAACAACTCAAAGGCTACATTATGATAGCACCCAAATGCATTCGCAAGCCGGAGCCACAATTGAATAAACCGTTCCTGCAATGCTTCATTGGAAAACAGGTTATTTTTTTCTGCCTCACCGGCATCATTAAAATCGTATCCGTATGCCTTATGCAAATCCAGAACAGCATTTAACTGATACTTGATACACCAGTCCAATACCTGTTTTACATAGCCAAACCCTTCCTTAATTTCATTACCCTCCTCATCTTCCAGCACCTCGTAATCAACCGGAAGACGAACATGGTCAAATCCCCACTCTGCAATCTGTTTTAAGTCACTCTCCTGAATAAAAGACTCATAGTGAGCTCTTTCATGTTTACATTGTGACAGGTAGCCACCTAAATTGATACCACATTCTAATTTCATAGTTCCTCCTTTCCACAACCACGACCATAAGTTTTTGTACTTATATATTTACCATGATTTTAGAATTCAATATATCGTTTTCGTTTCTTTTTTATCGGAATTATGATATACTTTGCTTAACATAATTTGGGCAGGAGGACTCCATGAGTATACAAAAAGAAATTTTTTATAGAGAATTCGTTCAACGGGAAAATGATATTTTGAGAGCTCCATATAATCCGGAGTTGGAATTTTATTCGGTCATCAAGTCCGGAAATGTTGCAAAGATTCGCCAACTATGTGAGGAACCTTTAATGAACAAGCCCGGCCTCGGAACCCTATCCGCAAACCCATTACAGAACATGAAATTTCACTTTGTGATTACAACTGCTCTTGTTGCCAGATACTGTATAGAAGGCGGAATGGAACTGTCCACCGCCTATAGTCTGAGCGACTTTTATATACAAAAAGCAGACCACTGCAAAACTGCAAAAGAAGTCTCCGACCTCCACCCCGTTATGTGTGAAGATTATACAAAACGCATGAAAAATTTAAGAAAGCAGAAAATCTGCTCAAAACCGATTGCAGAATGTATTGATTATATCTACGATCATTTACATACAAGAATTACAGTGGAAACACTGGCTGAACAAGTTGACCTGAATCCCTCTTACCTCTCCCGGCTGTTCAAAAAAGAAATCGGGACAACAATCAGCAACTACATTCAGGCAAAAAAAATCGAAACAGCCAAGAACATGCTTGTCTATTCCGATTATAGCCTCTCTCAAATCGCTTCCACTCTCGCCTTCCCAAGCCAGAGTTATTTTACAGAAATTTTCCGCAAAAAAACCGGCATGACACCGACTCACTACCGTACCCTCTATTTCAGAAATACAGAAATCGGCAAAGAGGAGAAGAAGTAGAAATTTCACACTCATCTTTCCATACAGCCGATATTGACATTAGTGTGAAACAAAAAACGAGAATCCTTATAAATAAAGGACTCTCGTTTTACTAGGTAAAGGCGCCAACCAGATTTGAACTGGTGATCAAGGTGTTGCAGACCCGTGCCTTACCACTTGGCTATGGCGCCTTATTATAAAATATAATCAATTGCTTTGCAATTGGTTACGAGACTGACCCCAACGGGATTTGAACCCGTGTTACCGCCGTGAAAGGGCGATGTCTTAACCGCTTGACCATGGGGCCGTAATTCATAAATATATTAGTAATATATGCGGTTTAAAATACTTTATACCGATTACTAAAAAAACTCCCCGAGTAGGGCTCGAACCTACGACAACACGGTTAACAGCCGTGCGCTCTACCGACTGAGCTATCGAGGATTACTTAGTGTTTTCATTATACACTAAAAACTGCACACAGTAAACATCTTTTCCGCTTTCTTTCTTCTTTTCCTTCTACCTTTTAAGACAAGCCCTCGACCGATTAGTATGGCTCTGCTCCATGCATTGCTGCACTTCCACACTCCACCTATCTACCTCGTCGTCTTCAAGGGGTCTTACTGACTTTATGTCAT
>JAQXNR010000049.1 GCA_029098105.1 Lachnospiraceae bacterium | reverse complement strand
AAATTCCCGTAATTTTTCCTGTAACCGAAGCCAATTCTAAATCCCAGACAACATTGCTTCCTTGGGATGCTTGTTCCCATGTAACAGAATATTGTCCTAGGTGATCACCCAATTCTTCCCCGTTCTTCTCATTCACGTCATAATCGCCTGCCGGAAGGGTCACTTCAACTGCTCCCTCTTCCATTTCAATCTCTGTTTCGTTTTCATCTTTTACCACATAATCTCCAATGTTTAACGAAGTATCAAAGTTTTTCAGGCTCACTTTTACACAGGGAATTTCCCATACAATCGTTCCATCATCAGCTGCAGAATCAAGCGATACCGTATACTTACCCACAACGTTGGACATATAAGACAAAGTATAGGTTCCAGGCGTTACTTCAAATGCAGTTGCTTCTGACGGGATTGCAATCTCTTCTTTGGTCTTCTCGTTTGCAACTTTGTAATCGGAAAGGTCAGTAACACTCACTCCATTCATACTTAGCGTAACCGTAAAACGTGGCATAATCAAATCGATTTCTGTAGTTTCTTTTGTAATTACAATATCTTCTTGGATTTTATATTCGTCATAATACAAATCATAAGTATCAGCCAAAACAATTGCATAATAATTATTATTTTCATCGCAGATTCTTATCTCATTTGTATCTGATTTCAAACTAAGATTATGCTGTTCTAAATTAAATTCATTTTTTGAATCATTAAAAATAACTTTTTGATAATCGGCACTTACTGCAATATCTAAAGAGCCTTGAATCTGTCCATCTGAAACATTAGCCGTTATTTTCCCATCTCCCAATCCACAAGGAAGAACGTCATAATTGTAACCGTCTATAAAGCACTTGGTATATGTACCATCATTTCCCAGCGATGCATAACTTGTATATTCTTTCTCACGTACAAACTGCTGAATTAAAATATCTATATCGCTATTTGCAACATTGCTGGAATTGGTAACCGTTCCACTGCCTATTACAATATTTACTTCGGGTATTTGAACATCGGCATCATAAGTACTAGAACTTTCGTAGTTTAAAAGGTTTTTAAAGTCATTTGGTGTAATAGAGGCACAATATAATCCATCATACAGCACATCATAATTACCGATAGGAATGCGTAACCCTTTTACCGGTTTTCCTAAAGAATCTCTGCGAGGAGAATCTTTTAACGTAAATTCATTTTCCTCTGCACCGGGATAAATGCCACAATTAAACTCTCTTATGTCTCCTTTGGAATTGACGAAAGAAAGCGTGACATCATCAAACTCTTCCTCCGAATAATAATATTCTTTATAATTCATTCCACTAGCCGTTACCATCATAGAAAAATCAATAAAAAAATTCTCTGTTGAATATCCATCAGAATCAAAATGAATATCAGACAAATTCAACTCTTTAACATCCAAAGAATCCTCCTGTGTGGTAGTACTTTCCTGAGCCTGGGTTGTTGTCGTTGCCTGCGTTTGCTCAGTGGTAGTCTGTGCATTACTGCTCTCGGTTGTCGTTGCTACCTGCGCTTGCTCAGTGGTAGTCTGTGCATTATTGCTCTGGGTTGTCGATACGGATGTATCGGTAGCATTATTATCTGTCTTTGCTGCTTGCGTTGTGCTTTTTTTCTTTTTCACAACATTCACGTTACAAGTAAATTTCTTTCCAGATACTTTCGCCGTAATTTTTGCAGTTCCTTTCTTAAGCGCTGTTACCTTGCCCTTTTTCGAAACTTTGGCAACCTTCTTATTCGATGACTTCCAGGTTACTTTCTTCTTCGTATTCTTCACCTTCAATGTGGTTGAAGAACCAACCTGTAATGTAATCTTCTTTTTGTTGAGTGCCTTTTTTTTGCAGCATATGTCACCGTCGTTTCTGGAGTAAATCCAAGCACTAACGATACCGCTAATAAAAATGCAATGATTCTTTTGGTTTTCATGTTATCCCTCCATTTGTGTTTGTTTATTTAAATCTTTCCGTTAGTATATCACAAAAACTTCTATTTTGGACGCTTTTTCGCTAACTTTTTTCCTTTGTTTCCAATATAACAACTACTCTGCTTGCAACCTTCCAAAATATACCACAATTTTTGAGGATTGTGGGGGCATTGTAAGTTTTGTACGAGTTCATGTAGAAAATAGCAGCATTGACATTTTGTATCATTTGTGATATTCTTTCTTCACAGTATATTTTATATACATTTGTTGCTATATTTTGAGGGATTGAGTATAATATAAGGAGGAATACCTATGACAAAGGCTCGTGATGTGCAGCCATTGAATCCTAAGGCGAAGGATACCTTTTTTAAAAGGGTATATTGTTCGGAGGAGCGGCTGAAGAGACTTGCTGCATTTCTGCTCGGCAGAGAGATTTCGGACATTACCGTTGCTACGTTGAAGCCGGTTCTTTACGGCAATAAGGAGAACGATTTGGCATTTTCCTGTGATGGCTCTCTGTATGTGATGATGGAGGAACAATCTACGCCATGCCTGAACATTCCCTTTCGCATGGTGGAATACATGATGACGGTACTGCGGGAATCGGTGGATACGGAGAAGTTACTGTACGGCAGGAAACGAGTGATGCTTCCGATTCCGAAGTTGTATGTATTGAATGTTGGGATTGTGAGAACGAAGAAGGACTTACCTGGTTCTATCATGTATGATATGCGACTTAGTGATTCGTTTTGTAATGACTTTCGGGAAGCGCAGTTACAGCCGGATATCGAGGCAGTTGTGCATGCCTATGATTTTCGTATGAGTGAAGAAGAGGTTTTTGTGTATTTGGAGCGTGCTGCAATTCCTGGCCGTTTTCAGGGACAGTTGGAAGATATGCTGCAGTATGCATTGACGGCGAACTGCTTAACTTATGTGCAGAGAGCAGCGAGAAGTGAGAATGAGAAGCGTTACCCACTGCCTGAAGGTATGCGGACAGCAGCGGATTTGATTCAATTATTGTTAGAACGAGGAATATTTGTGGATTTGCTATCAAGCAAGGAGGTGTGCGATATGACAGTGGCACAGTTTTCAAGAGAAGATATGTTGAGATATCAGGGCCGGGAGGAAGGACTGGAAGAGGGCATCCGATTAGTAAAAAGCGTTTACCGGTTAGATGCACAAGGATATGCAGTGAGTGACATTGCAACAGAACTTCAGATGAGCGTAGAGGAAGTGAAGCGGATTCTGGAGGAATAGTATTCTATGATTTTCGTATGAGTGAAGAAGAGGTCTTTGTGGATTTGCTATCAAGCAAGGAGGTGTGCGATATGACAGTGGCACAGTTTTCAAGAGAAGATATGCTAAGGTATCAGGGCCGGGAGGAAGGACTGGAAGAGGGCCTGGAACGTGGACTGGAGCGTGGACGCGAAGAGGGGTTGGAGCGTGGACGCGAAGAGGGCATCCGATTAGTAAAAAGCGTTTACCGGTTAGATGCACAAGGATATGCAGTGAGTGACATTGCAACAGAACTTCAGATGAGTGTGGAGGAAGTGAAGCGGATTTTGGAGGATTAATTTTTATTCTCCCTTCCGCTTCTCATATTCTGGCTCCTTCATCCGCTTTTCAAACGCATCCCGAGGGAGAGGTTTGTCAAAATAGTACCCCTGAATTATATTACAACCGGCTTCCTTTAAGAAGTTCAGTTGCGCCTTTGTTTCTACACCTTCGCACAGTGTAATTTCATTGAGATTCTCCACCATACGAATCACATCTTGCACGAAAACTTTGCTTCGGTCATTTCCTGCCAGTGCACTATATAAAAATGATTTGTCAAGTTTTATCACATCCGCATCAAATTCATGTAACATGGAAAGAGAGGAATAACCGGTTCCAAAGTCATCAATCGCTAACTTGATTCCAGCACGTTTAATCTTAGTTGAAAATTGTTTTAGAAACTGAAAATCCTCCATGCAGCTGGACTCTGTAAGTTCTACTTCAATATAGCGTCCATCCAGAGAATATTGATTCATAATCTGTATAATTTCTTCAGCAAAATTTTCGTCCTTTAAATGCTTTTTTGAAAAGTTTGATGAAATACAGACCGGTTCTAACCCGGAGTCAATCCAGTTTCTCAAATCTTTGCACATTTGTTCAAATATGTAAAAATCCAGTTCTGTGATTCGGTTATTTTTTTCCAATATAGGTATAAAGGCAGCTGGTGAGATGACTTCCCCATTTTTAATCCATCGCACTAATGCCTCTGCACCACATAGTTTTTCTGTTTTGGAATCCACTTTGGGCTGGTAATACGGAACAAATTCGTTATGTTCCAGAGCATTTTTAAAATCATCGAGAATCTGTCTTTCTGCCAGAAAATCTTTTTGCATGGATTCCTCATATTCTACAAAATCGACTCCTGTTTCTTTCGCGATTGCCAGTGCGGTAGATGTGTGATTTATAATTTCTCTATATTCGATATCATCTGTAACCGGGAAAATTCCACAGCGGACCTTTACCTGATAGGAAATGGGTGTATTGTCGTATTGTACTGTAAATACTATGTTTTTTAAGTGTTCTATGAATTCATCCAAATATTCATTTTTGACAAAAATATAAAAATTGTCTCCGCCCATTCGTCCTACAAATCCTTTTTTCTTTATATAGGATTGCAAATTTTGAGCGTAGTCATGTATTAATTGGTCGCCCATTGCATTGCCAAATTTTTCGTTCATATATTTACTGTCTTTCATGTTTAGAAAAATTGCTGTGTACTGGGACAGTTTTTTGAGAAAATGCATTTTTCCGCCCTTTGCCATAATCCAGTTGACATTTCCGATTTCTGTCAATGAATCAATATTGCTCATTCGATTCGATGTGTTAATACAAATAGAAATACCTGTAATAGTCAGTATCGTCATAACAATTTCAAAGAAATATACAAAAGGGCTTACAGAACCTGCAAATATACCGGTTTCATAAAAAGAGAATAAATACATTAAAATGATACAAAATTCCAGAAATATAAAACTTGTTGTTTTATGTTTGTTTTTCATTATTTTACTCCTTGATTTTCTATTGTTTTAATAAATCGGAGAACATCCTGCCAGCATCCAATCGTGAGCAGTAACATTTGGCAAAGATTCAGCCGTGCTTTGGAAGTCTACTGCAGTATAAACAAATTGTTAATGCAATAATAACATATTGGAAATTCTGCGTCAAAAATATTTGTACTATGATTAATGTAAAAAGTTCATTCGTCTCGATTTTCTTTACAAATGTTCTTAATGAACTAGCCAAAGCGTGTAATGAGGAAAGCGGCATGAACATTCAACTTATTTATGATGAACCGAAGTGTTTTGATTCCATGATGGCTCATTATGGAAAGTTTTCCGGTTGTACGAATTATATTGCTATTGTGGGAAAGAAAAGTAAAGATTTAGATGAAAAAGCTGGTTATTACGGCGAAAAACTTGTGTTGAAGGCACAGGAACTTGGGCAGAATAACCGGATAGTTGGCGGACAACAGGGGTAGCGTAACGCAGCAAGAACAGCAGCAAAGGCAATGTAAGGAACAGTTCGATACAATCCTGCATCGTTGTCCCACCAGATAACACCGCTACTGCCAGAAGTGCGATCCAACGTCTTAGCTGGCAACACAGGTAGGCAGAAAGAATGGAGAAAAAAGGCCATAACAGTCTACCGGTCAGGATGTAAAGAAGCAGCAGGAGTGGGAGATGAACAACGAGAGGGTAAATCTGACGCATGAATTCAGAACCCCAAAGAAAATATA
>JAQXNR010000048.1 GCA_029098105.1 Lachnospiraceae bacterium | reverse complement strand
ATTCCTTGAGATGCAGACTCCGATTTTGTGTGCTTCTTCACCGGAAGGGGCAAGAGATTATATTGTGCCTTCCCGTAAGTATAAAGGTAAGTTTTATGCACTGCCTCAGGCACCCCAGCAGTATAAGCAGTTACTGATGGTGTCTGGTGTGGACAAGTATTTTCAGATTGCTCCCTGCTTTCGGGATGAGGATGCGAGAGCAGACCGTTCTCCGGGAGAGTTTTACCAGTTGGATTTTGAGATGGCGTTTGCCACCCAGGAGGATGTGTTTAAGGTAGGAGAGGAAGTCCTGACAGCGACTTTTGAGAAGTTTGCCCCAAAGGGAGCAGCGGTGACGAAGGCTCCTTACCCAATTATTAGTTATAAGCAGGCAATGCTGGAATTTGGTACGGACAAGCCGGATTTGCGCAATCCTCTGCGCATTGTGGATGTGACCGAGTTTTTCCAGAGATGTACCTTTAAGCCTTTCCACAAGAAGACGGTGCGGGCAATCAATGTACATGCCAAACTTTCTAAAGGTCAGCATGAGAAACTGCTCAAGTTTGCCCAGGGCATTGGTATGGGTGGTCTCGGATACCTGGAGGTATTAGAGGATATGTCCTATAAGGGACCGATTGACAAGTTCATTCCGGAGGATATGAAGACGGAGATTGCAGAACTGGCAGGACTTGAGAAGGGAGACACCATTTTCTTTATTGCGGACAAGGAAGAATTGGCGAACCTCTATGCAGGACAGATTCGTAATGAACTGGGAAGCCGTCTGGATTTAATTGAGAAGAATGCATATCGTTTCTGTTATATTAACGATTTCCCGATGTATGAATATGACAAGGAAGAGAAGAAATATATTTTCACTCACAATCCTTTTTCTATGCCTCAGGGAGGTCTCGATGCATTGAACAATAAGAAACCGGAGGAGATTCTGGCTTACCAGTATGACATTGTCTGCAATGGTATTGAGTTGTCTTCCGGAGCGGTGCGTAACCACGATTTGGGTATTATGGTAAAGGCATTTGAGATTGCAGGATATACCGAGGAAGATTTAAAGGAGAAGTTTGGTGCTCTCTACAATGCATTCCAGTTTGGTGCACCACCTCATGCCGGAATGGCACCAGGGGTAGACCGTATGATTATGCTGCTCTGCAATGAGGAGAACATCCGTGAAGTGATTCCGTTCCCGATGAATGGAAATGCACAGGATTTGATGTGTGGAGCCCCGAATGAGGTAAGCGAGATGCAGCTTCGGGAAGTTCACATTAAAGTACGGGATTAGACGCTTTTATAAAATAAGAAAATAAAGCCTTTAGAACCTTTTATTAAGAGGGAGTTCTAAAGGCTTTCTTTGAAAAAAGGAGGAGTGCCGATGCAACGTATCATCAATTCTGCTACTACCTGGCAGCCTTTGGATGAGGTGGCCGGATTTGGGGTGAGACCGGGGTATTATAATATTAACGGAGCCATGGAGGTGGTGGGGGGAGTGAATTTTACCATTCACACCCATGACGGGACGTATTGTGAGTTATGTCTGTTTCGCAGAACGGAGGATGAACCTTATGCAATTCTTCCGTTCCCGGAACACTACCGCATTGGAAATGTGTATTCCATGATTGTGTTTGGATTGGACATTGAGGAGTTCGAGTATGCCTACCGGGTGGATGGACCTTATGATGAGAAAAAAGGTATGATTTTTGACCGGGAGCGTTTCCTTCTGGACCCTTATGCCAAGGCGGTTACCGGTCAGAGTGTCTGGGGAAAAAAGCCGGAGGAGGGAACCTTTTACAAGGCAAGGGTAGTACGGGATAATTTTGACTGGGGGAATATTGGACAGCCCCTGATTCCCATGGAAGATTTGATTATTTATGAAATGCATGTGCGGGGTTTTACAAAGGACGCTTCTTCCGGAGTTTCCTGTCCGGGAACCTTTGCGGGAATTCTGGAAAAAGTCCCTTACTTGAAGAAACTGGGCGTAAATGCAGTGGAATTGATGCCTATATTTGAATTTGATGAACTGGCGGACCGCCGGGAAGTAGACGGAAATGAAGTAATTAACTACTGGGGATATAATACGGTCAGTTTTTTTTCACCCAACACGAGTTACTCTTCCAGCGTGGAGTATAACCGGGAAGGCACCGAACTGAAACGGATGATTAAGGAATTGAATGACAACGGGATTGAAGTTATTCTTGATGTTGTCTTTAACCATACTGCGGAGGGAAATGAAAAAGGTCCATTTTTTTCTTTTAAAGGTTTTGACAACAAGATTTATTACATGTTGACACCAGATGGAAAGTATTATAATTTCAGCGGATGCGGCAATACTTTGAATTGCAACCACCCGATTGTACAGCAGATGATTCTGGAGTGCCTGCGGTATTGGGTTACCACATACCGGGTGGATGGATTCCGGTTTGATTTGGCATCCATATTGGGAAGAAATGAGGATGGTTCCCCTATGGCTTCTCCACCACTGCTGCAAAGTCTTGCCTTTGACCCGATTCTTGGAAAGGTAAAATTGATTGCAGAGGCATGGGATGCAGGAGGTTTGTACCAGGTGGGAAGTTTCCCTGCATGGAATCGTTGGGCAGAGTGGAATGGGCGGTATCGGGATGATATGCGCCGTTTCCTGAAAGGGGATGAAGGGCTTACCAAGGCGGCAGGAATTCGTATGATGGGTTCTCCGGATATGTATTTGCCCGAGTCCCGGGGACAAAATGCCTCAATTAACTTTTTGAACTGCCATGACGGGTTTACTCTGTATGACATGTATGCCTATAATGAAAAACACAATGAGGCAAATGGTTGGGGAAATACGGATGGTGCCAATGACAATAACAGTTGGAACTGTGGGGTAGAGGGAGAGACGGATGAGGAAGAAGTGAATGCTCTGCGAAAAAAACTGTGCCGGAATGCCTTTGCAGCGCTGATGCTTTCGAGAGGAACCCCTATGTTTTATGCGGGAGATGAATTTTTAAACACCCAGTGGGGAAACAACAATGCCTATTGTCAGGACAATCGTATTTCCTGGTTGGACTGGAACCGTTTACAGGAGAATCAGGATATGTTTGAGTTTGCCAGGGCAATGATTGCATTCCGCAAACGGCATCCGGTCATTCGAAAAAATATGAATCCCTGTTCCCTGCATTTCCCTATGGTCAGTATGCATACCGGAAAACCATGGGATGAGGAAATTGAACAGGATAACCATCTGCTGGGTATTATGTATGCCGGCAGGGATGATAAGGGTGGCAAGGATGATATTGTGTTTGTGGCACTGAATGCCTACTGGGAAGAGAATGAACTGGAATTGCCGGATTTGTTCGGAAAATGGAGATGGAAGCGGGTGGTAGATACTGCTCAGGAGAAATTCAAGGTGAAGGAATACCCTGGAGAGGACCGGAAAATCATGTTGCAGCCTCGAAGTCTTTCGATTTTTGTGACGGAGTGATATAATGATGGAGTGTGGCATAAGGTAAAAATAAAAAGAATTGAAAAATCAGGAGGAATGATGATGAGAGAAATAAAAGCAACCGAATTACAGGAGAATCCCTTTACCCTGTTTCAACAGAAATGGGCATTGGTCAGTGCCGGAACGAAGGAGAAATGTAATACGATGACCGTGAGTTGGGGTGGCGTAGGCGTGTTCTGGAATAAAAATGTAGCGACCATTTACATCCGCCCCCAGCGTTATACGAAGGAATTTATTGATGCTCAGGAGACGTTTTCCATCAGTGTTCTGCCGGAGGATTACCGAAAGGCTTTGCAGTATTGTGGTGCCCATTCCGGACGGGAGACACAGGACAAATTTGAGGCAGCGGGACTGACAAAGGCTTTTGATGGGGATACCCCTTATGTAGAAGAGGCCGAGATGGTTTTTGTATGCCGTAAACTCTGTGAAGGAGACATCGACCCGGCTACGTTCTCTGATGGCGAATATGATGGCATGTTTTACCCGGAAAAGGACTACCACCGCTACTATATTGCAGAGATTCTTAAGGTGATGGTTCGATAGGAGGAGTGGGATGACACAAAAGAAGGTATTGACGATTCAGGACATTTCCTGCACCGGGCGCTGTTCCATTACTGTGGCGCTTCCGGTTTTGTCTGCCTGTGGACTGGAAACGGCAATCCTGCCAACCTCGATTCTCTCAACCCACACTGGTGGGTTTACCGGGTACCATCACCGGGATTTAACCGGGGATATGGAGAAAATACTGGAACATTGGAAGACATTGCAGTTGCATTTTGATGCCATCTATGTAGGGTTTCTGGCAAATGAAGCCCAGGTTACCAATACGCTCCACGTCATTGAGGAACTTCGAAGTGAGGACACGTTGGTATTTGTAGACCCGGCTATGGCGGATGAGGGAGAATTGTATTCTCTTCTGGCAGAAGATTTTCCCAGCCAGATGCGCCGCTTATGCCAGATTTCTGATGTGATGGTGCCCAATATGACAGAATCTTTTCTGTTGCTTCAAGAGTCCTATAAACCGGGACCTTATGATCCGGCAGAGATTGATGAAATGCTGCGGCGGCTGGCAAAGATTAATCAATCCCAGGTAGTTATGACCGGGGTGACAACAAATGACCGGGAAATGGGAGCAGCCAGTTACCATTCCGGTTCCGGTCATACCCATACCTGTTCCTGCCGGAAACAGGAGGGAGTTTTTTATGGTACGGGAGATGTCTTCATGTCAACTCTGATTGGTGCCATGCTGAATGGGTTTTCGATTGATGAGGGAATTGATATTGCCTGCAAATTTGTGCTGGACTGTATTGAGCGTACGGTGGCAGCCGGGGCAGATTACCGCTATGGTGTAGATTTTGAGCAGGGAATCCCCCTATTGCTAAAACTGCTGGGAAAGCAAATAATATAGATAACTGCAAAATGATTTTGCAATTACCGAATGAACGGAATGAAAAAGGAGGAAGCAAAATGTTAGCGAAGAAGTATGCTGCGGTAGCCGGACAGAGTTCGGTCATCCGTGAGATTTTTGAATATGGAAAACAGAGAGCGAAGGTAGTTGGACCGGAGAATGTATTTGATTTCAGTATTGGTAATCCCAGTGTCCCGGCACCGGAACAGGTGAATGAGACAGCCATCCGCCTCTTAAACGAGGAGGATCCCTGTAAAGTGCATGGATACCCCAGCGCAGTGGGATATGATGATACCCGGGAGGCGATTGCAGAGAATCTGAACCGCCGCTATGGAATGCATTACCACAAGAACAATATTTTTATGACGATTGGTGCGGCAAGTGCGATTTCTCTTTGTTTCCGCGTTCTGGCAGACGCTAATGTGGAAGATGAGATTATGGTGTGTGCCCCGTATTTTCCGGAGTATAAGTGCTTTATTGAAGGTGCCGGTGTGAAGGTGACCGAGATTGCGGCAGATATTGCTGATTTTCAGATTGATTTTGAAGAACTGGAGAGCAAGTTAAACGAGCATACCCGGGCAATTATTATAAACAGTCCGAATAATCCTACCGGAGTGGTTTATTCCGAGGAGACTTTAAAACGTCTGGCATCGATTTTAGAAGAGGCATCTAACCGTTACAAGAGACCGATTTATATTATTTCAGATGAGCCTTACCGGGAGATTGTATTTGGTGGAAAAACCGTTCCCTATGTACCGCATTTTTACAAGAATACGCTGGTATGCTATTCTTACAGTAAGTCCTTGTCTCTGCCGGGAGAGCGTGTGGGTTACATTGCTTTTACCGATGAGATTGCAGATGCAGACAATATGCTGGGTACGATTGGCGCAGTTGCCCGGGAAATGGGATATGTGGGAGTGCCCTCCCTGTTCCAGATGGTGGTACGGGACTGTGTCAACGAGTTGTCCGACATTTCCGTTTATGAAACGAACAAAAATATAATTTATAAGGCACTGACAGAGATGGGATACCAATGTGTGGAGCCGGGGGGGACGTTTTATATATTCCCTCGTTGTCTGGAAGAAGATGCACAGAGTTTTTGTAACCGGGCACAGAAGTATGATTTGCTTTTGGTTCCCAGTGACAGTTTTTCCTGCAAGGGGCATTTCCGTATGTCTTACTGTGTGCCGACAGAGCGGGTGGAACGGGCATTGCCGTTGTTTGAGAAACTGATTCAGGAATACCGTAAATAGATGGGAGAGACACCAATGAAAGAATGGCAGAAAAATATTCGCAAGGTTACGCCCTATGTTCCGGGAGAGCAGCCGAAAAAAGAAAATATGATTAAGTTGAATACGAATGAGAATCCCTATCCTCCTTCGCCAAGAGTGGAGGAAATGCGTGGACAAATAGATAATCTGCGTCTTTACCCGGACCCTACGGTAGGGAAACTGGTAGGAACACTGGCAGAGTACCATGGCTTGAAGCCGGAACAGGTATTTGTAGGTGTCGGTTCCGATGATGTTTTGGCAATGGCGTTTATGACCTTTTTTAATTCGGACAAGCCGATTTTGTTCCCGGATATTACTTACTCTTTTTATGATGTCTGGGCAGAATTGTACCGGATTCCTTATGAGCAGTTGCCTTTAGATGACTCTTTTCGCATTGTAAAAGAGGATTATTATAAGGCAAATGGAGGGGTTATTTTTCCGAACCCCAATGCGCCTACGGCGATTTGTGAACCAGTGTCTTTTGTAGAGGATATTGTGAAGCATAATCCCGACTCGGTGGTGATTGTAGATGAAGCCTATATTGATTTTGGAGGGGAGAGTTGTCTGCCTTTGACAAAACAGTATGACAATCTGCTGGTGGTGCGCACCTTTTCCAAATCCCGTTCCTTAGCAGGACTTCGGATTGGATACTGTATGGGAAGCCCAGAACTGATTCAGGCGTTGAATGATGTGAAGCAGTCCTTTAATTCCTACACAATGAACCAGGCGGCGATTGAACTGGGATGCGCTTCTGTTGGGGATGAACCTTATTTCCGGGAACATATTGAAAAAATTATAAAAACGCGGGAGTGGTTTTGTGGGGAAATGCAAAAACTGGGCTTTTCTTTTCCAGAATCCAAAGCAAATTTTATTTTTGCCACCCATGAAACACTGAAGGCAAAGTACATATTTGAAGAGGCAAAAAAACGGGATATTTATGTCCGGTATTTTGACAAACCGAGGATTGACAATTACTTGCGCATTACCATAGGGACCGATGAGGAAATGAAAAAATTATTACAATTTCTGAAGGAACTTGTGAATTCCTGATTTTTACAAAAATATGTTTAAATTGTGTTTACAAAAAATAAAACCCATAATCCGGGGATTTGACATGTCGAATTCGACAAAGCATGACAACGATAAAGATTTGGACAGATTTATGGAATCCAGATATAATAGTGATAACGTAACATGTTCGTTAAATAAAGCTTTGACGAAGGCGAATACAAATCAGGAGGATTATGGGTTTTTATAATTTTGAGGAGTTTTGTGAGGCAGTAACAAGAGAGATTAGTGAATACCTTGGTGGCGAGGCTGAATGGGAAGTGCAAGTACATCCTATAATGAAAAATAATGGAATCCTGCTGCATGCATTGCAGATTCTGAGTGAGGACAGGAACTGTTCTCCCTCGATTTATCTGGAGCCTTATTATTCCAGTTACGAGAAGGGTAGTTCAATGGATGAATTGTTAAAGGAAATGGCGGAATTTTACTGGCAGCATGAGAATGATTTGCAGTTGGAGGTGAAAGCCATTACTTCTTTTGCCGGAATGAAAGACAAGATTATTATGCGGATGGTTAATCTGGAACGGAACCGGGAATTGTTGGCGGAGAGTCCCTATGTTGTATGGAATGACCTTGCGATTACCTTCCGCTGGATGGCATATCAGAATGATGTTGGGATTGCCACAGCATTGATTACCAATCGGGAACTACAGCAGTGGCAGGTCGATGTTGAAGTGTTGATGCAGACCGCATTGGAAAATACACCCCGTTATTTTCCAGCATATTTCCGGGATATAGAGGAACTGGTAAAAGAGATAGTACCGGCACAGGAGTGGGAACAGTTTCAGAAAGAATGGAATCAGGAAGAACAGCAACTGCCAATGTATGTGCTGACCAATTCCCAGCGTATGAACGGAGCTGCGGTGATTCTCTATCCCGGTATGTTGGAACAACTGTCACAGCAGTATCCGCAAGGATTTTATTTACTTCCCAGCAGCATTCATGAATGGATACTGATTCCATGGGAGGCAGAAATTGAAGTGACAGAACTTCAGCAGATGGTTGCCAATGTCAATGAGGAGGCGGTGGCTCAGGCGGAATGGCTTTCTGAAAATATATATTGTTACCGCACAGAAACTGAGGGTATACAGGTGGTATTCTGTCAGAATTATTAAAATTATAGGAAGTGGGTTGTAAATGTTTTTCGGGATGGGTATAATGAACTTATGCAACTGGTGATTAATGTGATTAACCAGTGATTTTGGAGGGATGCAAGTGAAGCGTTGGGAAATCTATTTAGAGATTTTGTGCGAGGTTATACTGGTTATCGGTGTTTTGTTTCTGATTGGATTTGTTTTACCCAAGACGTTGGCATTTCTGTGGCCCTTAGTGGCGGGATGGGTGATTGCTATGCTGGCACACCCTATTCAGAAGTTCCTGCAAAAGAAATTAAATATTTCCAAGCGGCTGGGGTCTGCGGTTTTAGTGGTATTGGTAATTGTATTGGTTTGCGGTGTGATTTACTTAATAGGCTCTAAGTTATTTGGAGAAGCCAGTGATTTTGTCAAAGAAGTACCTTCCATATATGAGGATGTGGAGCAGAATGTGAAGGAAACCTGGAATAATTTCAAGGACAGACTTCCTTCCTCCATTGCCAATAAGGTGTCCGGTGTTACAGAGAAACTGGTAGGGGAAATCACTTCTTTTTTTGCATCGGAGAAAGGTGCGGGTTATATTGGCAGTGTTGCCAAAAGCGTGACCAATGGATTAATTGGAGTGATTGTGATGTTCATGTCAGCCTATTTATTCCTGGTGGACTGGGAACGGATTCACAGAGATATACAGTGTATGGAAGCACCAGAATTGAAGAAGCGCCTGAAATTGGTTAAGGACAATATTTTAGGAGCGGTAGGGGGATATTTTCTGGCACAGTTGAAGTTGATGCTGATTATTTGTGTGTTGCTGCTGATTGGCTTTCTGGTTCTTAGGGTGCAATACACGCTGGTGCTGGCGGTTCTGATTTCCATTCTGGATGCGCTGCCTTTTCTCGGTGTGGGAACAGCACTGATACCCTGGGCACTGTATGAACTTTTTACCCAGCAGACAGGATATGGTGTAGGATTGTTGGTTTTATATTTGATTTGTCTGCTCGCAAGGCAGATACTACAGCCGCGGATGGTGGGAGAGAGCGTTGGACTGAGTGCGCTGTCGACACTGATACTGATGTATATAGGAATGAAGGTTGCCGGAATTATTGGTTTCATTATTGCTGTAGTGTTGGGAATTATTGTAAAACGTTTATATGAATTGGGAATGTTTGACGGTTCCATTAACCGGATGCGCAGCCGCATTAAGATGTTGCGGGAAGCAGAATGAAAATTGTTTGACGCATTTTTCTGTCTGTGCTATAATTGTATGGCATGAGAGTAATTTTGTGCACAGTATTTTATTAATTTATTTATATGGAGGAACAGGAACATGAAACAAGGTACTGTAAAGTGGTTCAATGGCAAGAAAGGTTATGGTTTCATTTCAGATGAGGAAGGAAATGATGTATTCGTACACTATTCCGGAATTGTTATGGATGGATTCAAGTCTTTAGAGGAAGGCCAGAAGGTTCAGTTTGAAGTAGTAGATGGGGAGAAAGGTCCTCAGGCTACCGAGGTAAGCGTAATTGCTTAATTAATCAAAGTGCGTGAATATGTTACAGTGTACCTTTAGATATAGAGTTTCAGATATGTGTTTTAGTCATACAATAAGTACTAAGAGTAATATTGGCAAGCGTTATATAGAAAGTTATATTGCACTATGAGCAGACATTGATTCGAAAAAACTACCCGAAAGGGTAGTTTTTTTGCGTTACATCGTATATTTTTTCGATGTGAAAAAAATAGGAAAAATGGATGTAAAATCCACCTAAAATTTAGGCAAATGTGTAGTTTTTTTCTGAATTATTTAGTAAAATGAATATAAGAGGTGATGATTATGGCATATACGGTATATGCTGCTATTGATGTGGGCTCTAATGATGTTTCTATGAAAATCTACCAGATTTCTGCATCCAGCGGCATAAAACAGATTGATTATGTAAGCCAGTACCTGGCATTGGGAAGGGATACATACCGTTGCGGAAAAATTGGATATGATTTGGTAGAGGAATTATGTCTCGTATTGCTGCGCTTTAAGAACAAGATGAAGGAGTATAAGGTGAAGGAATACTGGGCTTATGCTTCCAGTGCGATTCGGGAGGCAGCAAACCGGGAAGTGATTCTGGACCAGATTAAACTTCGTACCGGAATCGATGTCAAGGTAGTGAGCAACTCAGAACGGCACTATTTAATGTATAAGGGAATTGCCAGCCATACTGCGGATTTCAACAATGTAATCCAGAAGAACACAGCAATTCTGGACATGGGTGCTGGAAGTGTCCAGATTTCCATATTTGATAAGCAGGCACTGGCAGTTACCCAGAATCTTCGGATTGGTGCATTGCGTATTAAGGGATTGTTGGAGAGAGAAGAAGACCGGATTATTGGATTTCAGGACATGCTGATGGAATATATTGGGAATGAACTGGATACCTTTGAGAATTTTCACATGAAGGACAAATCCATCAAGAATATTATTGCTGTAGGTGATGAGATTCAGGCGATGATTAAAGTGGTTCCGGAATTGGGAATTACAGATTCTATTGATAGTGAGCAGATGGAGTTTATTTACCAGCGAATCAGTACGATGCAGCCCCAGCAGATGAGTATGCAGTATGGGATTCCTTTGGAACTTGCCAGTATTTTGCTTCCAGCGGTAGTGGTATATAAGATTTTTCTGGACGGAGCCAAGGCGGAATGGATATGGACTCCGAAAATTGATTTTTGTGACAGTATGGCAGCAGATTATGCAGATACCAAAAAGAAGGTTCCGTTAAGCCATGATTTCCAGGAGGACATTCTCTCAATGGCGCGTAACATTGCAAAGCGCTACCACTGTAACCGGACCCATATCAACGATGTGTTAGTCATTGCCATGGAGATTTTTGATCGGATGCGGAAAATCCATGGATTAGACAAAAGGGAGAGATTGTTGTTACAGATTGCGGTGATTCTCCATGATTGTGGCAAATACATTAATATGAATGCCGGGGGCAGTGACGCATACAATATTATTATGGCAACAGAGATTATAGGACTTTCCCACAAAGAGAGGGAACTGGTTGCCAACATTGTAAAATACAATACGGTATGGCTTCCTTCCTATGCCATGTTGAACCAGAGCATGAGCCGGGATGATTACATCGTAATCAGTAAACTGACGGCGATTTTGAGAGTGGCAAATGCGCTGGACCGGAGCCATAAGCAGAAGATTAAAAATATAAAGGCGAGTTTAAAGGACAAAACATTGCTGATTATGACGGATGCCATCGCAGACATTTCTCTGGAGCGGGCATTGTTTACCGCAAAGGCAGATTTCTTTGAAGAGGTTTATGGAATCCGTCCCGTCATTAAGCAAAGGAGGACATTTTAAATGGGAGACAAGAAGTATACAAAACCAGAGTATTTTTATAACCGGGAGTTGTCCTGGACAGAATTTAACTATCGGGTATTGAGTGAGGCTCAGGACAAAACGATTCCACTGTTTGAGCGGATTAAGTTTCTGAGTATTACCGCTTCCAATCTGGATGAATTTTTTATGGTGCGGGTTGCTTCCTTAAAAGATCAGGAGCATGCAGGATATACGAAAAAAGATATTGCAGGTATGGACGCCACAGAACAGTTGGCGGCGATTAACGTCAAAACTCATCAGTTGATGGAGGACCAGTACCATACGCTGAACCGTTCCCTGATTCCGGCGATGAAGAAGGAAGGACTACAGATTATTAACCATTATGAAAATCTGAACAAGGAACAGGCGGCTTATGTGGATGAGTATTTTCGCAAAAACGTTTACCCGGTTCTGACACCAATGGCAGTAGACTCTTCCAGACCCTTTCCCTTAGTTCGGAATAAAACGCTGAATATTGCAGCGTTGATTTCCAATAAGGAGCATGGCGGGGAATACGATTTGGCTACGGTTCAGGTACCTTCGGTTCTGGACCGGATTGTACCGTTGCCCTCCAGTGAAGAGGGGGTAAAGGATGTCATTCTTCTGGAGGAAATTATTGAGAAGAATTTGGATAAATTGTTTTTAAACAACAAAGTCATTTGTGCCCATCCCTACCGGATTATGCGGAATGCAGATTTGACCATTGACGAAGAGGAAGCAGAGGATTTGCTTCAGGAGATTGAAAAGCAGTTGAAACGTCGGCAGTGGGGAGAGGTCATCAAACTGGAAATCGAGGACAAAGCGGACAAGAAATTATTAAAAGAATTGAAAAAACAGTTGGCGGTAAATGATGAGGACGTGTTCAAAATCAATGGACCGCTGGATTTAACCTTTTTGATGAAGGTAAATGGAATGGAAGGCTTCGAACACTTAAAGTACGCGAAGTGGAAACCCCAGCCTGCTAAAATGTTGAATCCCGATGAGAATTTATTTGACCAGATTCGAAAAAGAGACATTTTACTGCACCATCCCTATGAGACATTCGACCCGGTGGTGGATTTTGTAAAAAGTGCAGCGAAGGATCCGGATGTTCTGGCGATTAAGCAGACGTTATACCGGGTGTCCGGCAATTCGCCGATTATTGCAGCACTGGCCCAGGCAGCAGAGAATGGAAAGCAGGTGTCTGTGCTGGTGGAATTGAAGGCGCGTTTTGATGAAGAGAATAATATTATTTGGGCAAGAAAATTGGAGAAAGCAGGGTGTCATGTTATTTACGGACTGGTGGGATTGAAAACCCACAGTAAGATTACTCTGGTAGTTCGCCGGGAGGAAGATGGAATCCGTCGGTATGTTCATCTGGGAACGGGTAACTACAATGACAGTACTGCCAAATTATATACCGATTTAGGAATGTTTACTGCATCGGAGTTGATTGGTGAAGATGCTACAGCAGTGTTTAATATGTTGTCCGGATATTCGGAGCCACCGGTGTGGAATAAACTGACCTGCGCACCCATCTGGCTTCGGGACCGCTTTTTGAATCTGATTCAGAGAGAGAAAGAGCATGCACTGGCAGGAAAAGAAGCGAGGATTGTAGCGAAGATGAATTCTCTTTGCGACCAGAAGATTATTGCTGCCCTCTATGAGGCATCGGCAGCGGGAGTAAAGATTGATTTGATTGTACGGGGAATCTGTTGTCTGAAGGTGGGAATTCCCGGAGTCAGTGAAAATATTACGGTGCGTTCCATTGTAGGTAATTTTCTGGAGCACAGCCGGATTTACTACTTCTTAAACGACGGCTGGGAGGAAGTGTACATGGCAAGTGCCGATTGGATGCCCCGGAATCTGGACCGTCGTGTGGAGATTCTCTTCCCTGTGGAAGATGAGCGCTTGAAGGAAGAAGTTATTCACGTTCTGGAGGTAGAACTGGCAGACAACCGAAAGGCACATATTATGCAGCCGGATGGCAGTTATGTAAAGCCGGACCGCCGCGGAAAGGAAATGGTCAATTCCCAGGATTACTTCTGTGAGCAGGCAAAACAAGGAGAATTTGTAAAGGAACACAAGAACAAAAGATTGTTTGAACCGGTAATGGCACCAGAGGCAGCAGACTAAATTTTAAAATTCTTTATTGACAATCTTTTTTGTTCGGAGTATGATTGAGTATAAATAAAGCCAACATGTAGATGAGACGAGTACGTTTTAGGAAAGCATACAGAGAGAGACCGGTTGCTGAGAGGGTCTTATGCGGATAGGACGGAAGACTACCTCGGAGTGACCCTAATCCGGTCCGGTTTGATACCGTTAACATCGTGTAAGAGAGCGTAATTCCTGTTTTTGATTGGAGCAGAGAATTGCGAATCAGGGTGGAACCGCGAATTTTTCGTCCCTGGCATAGCGATATGTCAGGGGCGTTTTTAATTTATATGAGAATGGAGGAAGAAAGAATGAAAATTACATTAAAGGATGGTTCTGTAAAGGAATATGAATCCGGGATGGCAGTGATTGACATTGCCAGAGACATCAGCGAAGGGCTGGCACGCATGGCATGTGCGGCAGAAGTGAATGGTAAGGTTGTGGATTTGCGCACCGTAGTAGATGCGGATTGCGAACTGAATATTTTCACATTTAATGATATAGAGGGAAAGAAGGCTTATTGGCATACGACCTCTCATGTATTGGCAGAGGCAGTAAAACGTTTATACCCGGAGGCGAAACTGACGATTGGTCCGGCGATTGGAGAAGGGTTTTACTATGATTTTGATTGTGAGCCTTTTGACCGGGCTGCACTGGACGAACTGGAAAAGGAAATGAAAAAGATAATTAAAGAAGGGGCACAGTTGGAGAAATTTACCCTTCCCCGGGAAGAAGCCATCCAGTTGATGAAAGAGAGGGAGGAACCCTATAAAGTGGAACTGATTGAGGATTTACCGGAAGGGGAAACGATTTCTTTCTATCGTCAGGGTGAATTTGTGGATTTGTGTGCTGGTCCACACTTAATGAGAACGAAGGACATTAAAGCATTCAAGTTGATTTCTTCTTCTGGCGCGTATTGGAGAGGTGATGAGCACAATAAGATGCTGACCCGTGTGTACGGTGTTTCCTACACGAAAAAGGCGGACCTGGATGCCTATCTGGAGCATCTGGAGGAGATTAAAAATCGTGACCACAATAAACTGGGAAGAGAGATGGAACTGTTTACCACAGTGGATGTGATAGGTCAGGGACTTCCTCTGTTTATGCCAAAGGGTGTAAAGATGATTCAGAAACTGCAACGCTGGATTGAAGATTTGGAGGACAATGAGTGGGGGTATGTGAGAACAAAAACACCTTTGATGGCAAAGTCCGATTTATATAAGATTTCCGACCACTGGGGACATTATAAAGAAGGTATGTTTATTCTGGGAGAGGATGATGAGGATGAGAACGGAAACAGCGTTTCCGGAAAAGACATTTTTGCACTGCGTCCCATGACTTGTCCATTCCAGTATTATGTGTACAAGGCAACCCAGAAATCCTACCGGGATTTGCCTTACCGGATGGGAGAAACTTCTACATAGTTCCGAAACGAGGATTCTGGAGAAATGCATGGTCTGACCCGGGTGCGTCAGTTTACGATTTCGGAAGGTCATCTGGTTTGTACACCGGAGCAGATTAAAGACGAGTTTAAGGGATGTGTGGCACTGGCGAAACATTGTCTGACAACATTGGGTCTGGAGAATGATGTAACCTACCGGATGTCCAAATGGGATCCCAATGATACTGCAAAATACATGGGAACTGCTGCGGAATGGGATGTAGTACAGGACGCCATGCGGGAAATTTTGGATGAGATTGGTCTTTCCTATACCGAAGAAGAGGGAGAAGCCGCATTTTACGGTCCCAAACTGGATATTCAGGCAAAGAATGTATATGGAAAAGAAGACACCATGATTACGATTCAGTTGGATATGTTCTTGGCAGAGCGTTTTGATATGTACTATATTGACCAGAACGGAGAGAAGAAACGTCCTTATATTATTCACCGTACTTCTATGGGATGTTATGAGCGTACGCTGGCATGGTTGATTGAGAAATATGCAGGATTATTCCCTACCTGGTTATGTCCGGAGCAGGTTCGTGTCCTTCCCATTTCTGAGAAATATCAGGAATATGCAGACAGCGTGCTGGCAGAACTGAAGAAAAACGGAATTGACTGTACTGTGGACAGCCGGGCAGAAAAAATTGGAAAGAAGATTCGGGAGACTCGTCTGGACAAAGTACCATATATGCTGGGAGTGGGGCAGAAGGAAGAGGAAAATGGCCTTGTTTCTGTTCGAAGCCGCTTCCTGGGAGATGAGGGACAGAAACCGCTTTCTACCTTTATTCAGGATATTTGTGAGGAAATCCGTACAAAGGCAATCCGCAAGATTGAGGTAGTAGAAGAAAAGCAGGCTTAGTAAAAGCCGGAACAGTTTGGAGAAAAAAATGAAACAGGCGGGATGGCAGAATCTGAAATCGGATGTAAAAACCTACTGGAAGGGAATTCTGGCGGCAGCGGTATTTTTGATGGCAATGCTGTTGTTGTTTGGGCAGCTTTGTCCATTGCGGATATTGGTTGGACTTCCCTGTCCTGCCTGTGGATTGACCAGAGCAGGACTGTATGTTTTGTCTTTGCAATTTCATCGGGCATGGGAGATGAATCCGGTCATATACCCCATTGCGCTGTTCGTTTTATATTTTATTGTCTGTCGGTATTTGTTGGGGAAAAAAGTATGGAGATGGCGATGGATGTTGTGGGTACTATTGATTTTGCTGGTGGCAGTCTATATTTACCGTATGGGGCAGTATTTTCCCCAGAAGAGAGTACCCTATGTCACATCTGCTACGCCTATGGAATACGACTCCAACAATTTATTCCACTGGCTTTTGCAGTCGAAAGACAAATAAATTGATTTACAAAGTATGTCATCAATGGTAGAATAAAATTGTACAGAAACGTGTTCGGCGTTCTGTAAAAAGGAAATTAAGGAGGAGAAACGATGGAAAATGAAATGACTCTTGTACAATGGGTGGGCAGCCTTATTTTGAGTTGCATTCCCTGTGTAGGTTTAATTCTTTTGATTGTTTGGGCTGTTAGCAGTTCAAATTCAACAAAGAAGACATGGGCACAGGCAATGCTGATTGTACAGGTAATCGGAATTGTACTTTGCATTGTTCTGTATGCAATCTGTGGAGCTGCTCTTTTTGCTGCTTTTAGTGCTGCAGGATACTCATTGATTGGCTAATCATCGTACATAAAAGGGCTGTTTTCACAGCTCTTTTTTGTATGTTTTGCAAAAAACAGTTGACATTGAAAAAATAGCATGGTACAATGACATTTGTTGTGAGCCTAGGCTCATATATTGTAAAGAAAGCAGAGATTCCACTCTCACCTTAGCGCAGTCGGCGACTTGGGTTTATATTTTGAAGATACCGGTAAGGAGTGCTGTACCCTTGTCTGGTGTGGGAGAGATAGGTAGTGGATGACGTCTGTTGTCCACTTATTTTTTTATTATTATGATGGAGGTGCAGGACCATAGCAGAGTGTATGATTAACGAGCAGATTCGTGACAAGGAGGTTCGCGTCATCGGTACGGACGGTGAACAGTTAGGTGTGATGTCTTCCAAGGAGGCAATGAGATTAGCTGAGGAAGCAGAACTGGATCTTGTTAAGATTGCTCCTACCGCGAAACCACCGGTTTGTAAGATTATTGATTACAGCAAGTATAAATACGAACTGGCAAGAAAAGAAAAAGAAGCAAGAAAAAAACAGAAGACAGTAGATGTGAAGGAGATTCGTTTTTCACCGAACATCGATACAAACGATTTGAATACGAAGATTAACCAGGCGAGAAAGTTTCTTTCCAAGGGTGACAAGGTAAAAGTAAATCTGCGTTTCCGCGGACGGGAACTGGCTCATGTGGATGCCAGCAAGCATATTTTGACAGAGTTTGCCGAGGCACTGGAGGATTGTGCAAACATTGATAAACCTGCCAAGTTTGAGGGGCGCAGCATGGTTATGATTCTTTCCAAAAAGTAGGATGTAGTAAGCAGTTAATTCTATGATGCCAAGCATTATATTATTACCTATAGAAAGTTATTTTAAGGAGGACAAAGGTTATGCCAAAAATGAAGACAAACAGAGCAGCAGCAAAGCGTTTTAAGAAGACCGGAACAGGTCAGTTAAAGAGACAGAAAGCTTACAAGCAGCACATTTTAACTAAAAAATCAACAAAGAAGAAGAGAACGTTGAGAAAGGGCGTTATGACCGACTCTACCAACGTTAAGAACATGAAGAAAGTTTTACCTTATTTGTAGGATGAACGAAGAAGAAGGAGGACATTGCAATGGCAAGAGTAAAAGGCGGTTTAGGCGCTAAGAAAAGACATAATAGAACATTAAAGTTGGCAAAGGGCTACAGAGGAGCTCGTTCTAAGCAGTATAGAGTTGCAAAGCAGTCTGTTATGAGAGCATTGACCAGTTCTTATGCAGGAAGAAAGCAGCGCAAGAGACAGTTCAGACAGTTATGGATTGCCCGTATCAATGCAGCTGCCCGCATGAATGGTTTGTCCTACAGCAAGTTTATGTATGGTTTGAAACTGGCTGGTGTGGAAGTAAACCGTAAGATGCTTTCTGAGATGGCAATTTCTGACGCTGAGGGATTTTCCCAGTTAGTTGAGGTTGCTAAGAGCAAGTTAGCATAATTATAGAATGTGAAATAGAAAAGTATTAATGCCCCGGTGCGAAAGCCCGGGGTGTTTTCAATGAATTTCATTGACAAATAATTTCAAATATGCTACGATTTGCTTATACATAGACAAATGCAATGACAAGGAGGAGTACATATTCCCCCGGATAGACAGAGAGAAGACGGAAGGTGCAAGTCTTTTACCCGGCAATATGGAAGTAGCCTTTGAGCAGTGAACCGAACGGGACGTTAGAATATGAATGACATAGAGTCCTCAGTAGACTTCAACGGAATTCCCACCGTTACCTGGGAAGCAATATTCAAGGCAGCAGCCTGCGTATTGGCAGAGAGCAGAACCATAGGTTTTGAATTTAGGTGGTAACGCGGATAGTATTCGTCCTAAACTGATGTGAAGTCGGTTTAGGGCTTTTTTTATTTGCGGGCGTGCTGGCAAAACTAAGATAGGAGGATGGTAAAATGATCAAAGGAACGGATTTGTTTGTAAAAGCGTTAAAGGAGGAAGGGGTGGATACTCTTTTTGGCTACCCGGGAGGACAGGCGATTGATTTGTTTGATTCTCTCTATGACCAGGACGATATTGAAGTCATTCTGCCCCGGCATGAACAAGCACTGATTCACGCGGCGGATGGCTACGCCCGTTCTACGGGAAAGGTGGGAGTATGTCTGGTAACCAGTGGTCCCGGTGCTACCAATCTGGTAACGGGTATTGCCACAGCTAATTATGACAGTGTACCTCTGGTATGTTTTACAGGTCAGGTGCCTCTTTCCCTGATGGGAAACGATGCCTTTCAGGAGGTAGATATTGTAGGCATTACGAGAAGTATATGCAAATATGCGGTTACAGTTCGAAAAAGAGAAGATTTGGGACGGATTATTAAGGAGGCTTTCTACATTGCCCGAACCGGAAGACCTGGTCCGGTCGTTGTGGATTTGCCGAAGGATATTCAGCAGGCGATGGGAAGTGAGGAATATCCGAAGGAGGTTACTATTCGCAGTTACAAACCGAATGAATCGGTACATCTGGGACAGATTAAAAAGGCAGTGGGAATTTTGAAAAAGGCGAAGAAACCATTGTTCTTAGTTGGTGGTGGCGTCAATATTTCCGGCGCCAATGCGGGAATGACAAAACTGGTAGAGCAGAGCGGTGTGCCCATTATTACTACAATTATGGGAAAAGGTGCGGTTCCCAGTACCCATCCTCTTTACATGGGTAACATTGGAATTCATGGAAGTTATGCGGCAAACCATGCAGTTAGCGAATGTGATGTGCTGTTTTCCATCGGCACCCGTTTTAATGACCGGATTACCGGGAAAATCAGCGAATTTGCTCCCCATGCCAAGATTATACATATTGACATCGATTCCGCTTCTATTTCCAAGAACATTGTAGTGGATATTCCGATTGTAGCAGATGCGAAACTGGCGATTGAGGCGTTGTTGGATACCGTACCGAAACTTTCTATTGCCCCCTGGGTAGACCAGGTGACACAGTGGAAAGAGCAGTACCCTATTAACATGGACCGGTATGAGGGACTGACTCCGGAGAAAGTAATCTGCTATATCAATGAACATTTTGACAAACCGATTGTAACTACCGATGTGGGACAGAATCAGTTGTGGACAACACAGTATTTAGACATTGAGAGCAATCGTCAACTTTTGACTTCCGGTGGACTGGGAACGATGGGTTATGGATTTCCGGCGGCAATTGGAGCGAAGTTGGGCAATCCTGACAGGGATGTCATTGCCATCTCCGGCGATGGAGGAATGCAGATGAACATTCAGGAACTGGCAACAGCGGTAGCCCTGGAACTGCCTCTTACGCTGATTGTATTTAACAATGGGTATCTGGGCAATGTGCGCCAGTGGCAGGAAATGTTTTTTAACAAACGCTATTCCAGTACCTGCCTGACTTACCGGAAAAGTTGTCAGCGGGATTGCATGAATAAAGATAAATGCTGTCCTAAATATACACCGGATTTTGTAAAATTGGCAGAGAGTTATGATGCCTACGGCATTCGGGTAATGACAGAGGAGGATATTCCGAAGGCATTTGCCTATGCAAAAGAGCATAAAAATGCTCCGACTTTGATTGAATTTATTATTGAGCGGGAGGCGAATGTGTCTCCAATGGTGCCTGGTGGAAAGCCGCTTAGCGATATGATTATGGATTGTTAGAGAAGAACAGGAGGCAGAAGAATGAATATGAAAAAAAGATGGATTTCTTTGTATGTAGAAAATCAAATTGGTGTATTGGCTAAGATTTCCGGGCTCTTCTCCGGCAAATCTTATAATATTGACAGCATCACAGTGGGAGAGACAGAGGACAAAACCGTTTCCCGCATGACGATTGGACTGACCTGTGATGACATTACCTTTGAACAGATTAAAAAGCAGTTAAACCGCAGTATTGAAGTCATTAAGGTAATGGATTTTACGGATATTGCGATTCACAAAAAAGAGATTCTGTTTATTAAGGTAAATAGCTGCTCTGAAAAGGACAAAGAAGAAATTTTCAGGATTGTGCAGGCATTTGAATTAAAAGTGACAGATTACAATAGGAAGTCTGTTCTTGTAGAATGTGTGCAGACAGAAGTGAAAAATGACGACATGATTGCCTTGTTTAACCAGACTTTTCCTAACCGGATTGAGGTGGTGCGAGGCGGAAGTGTGGCGGTGGAAGCCATTTCCAGTGCAGAAAGGTAGAGCAGTATGAAGGAAATCACAGAAGGCTTATTTGTTTTGCGGGATGAGGAGTACCGGAAGTTTCATGCAAAACTCATGCCCAACATAGACCCTGAGCGGATTATTGGAGTGCGTACACCTGCCCTGCGCAAATATGCAAAGGAGATTGCCAAAGAGCCTGTGGTGTGGGATTTTTTAGAGGAGTTACCCCATACTTATTATGAGGAGAACAATCTTCATGGGGCGCTGTTGTCACTTTGCTATAAGAATCTGGATGATTACCTGGAGAAACTGGAACGGTTTCTTCCCTATATAGACAACTGGGCGACCTGTGACATGATGTCGCCCAAGGTGTTTCGAAAAGATTTGTCTAAAGTATATGGCAAGGTGCAGGAATGGATTCAGAGCAGTCGAACCTACACCATACGATTTGCTGTGGTAACCCTGTTACAGTTTTTTCTGGATGATGCCTTTTTGCCGGAGCATCTGGAACTGGTGGCATCGGTGCATAGTGAGGAATACTATGTGAAAATGGCAGTTGCATGGTATTTTAGCATTGCTCTGGTAAAACAGTATGATACTACGATTGGTTATTTTACCACGCCTGTATTGGAGACATGGACGCATAATAAGGCGTTGCAAAAAGCGACGGAAAGCCTTCGTATTGACAAGGAGAGAAAAAGTTACTTGAAAAGTCTGAAAATCAAGGGTTAATTTTAAAGTAGATTTTTTCAAAAGAAACCTTTAAGGAGGAAAAGGATTGGAACAGAGCGCAGTATTTTTTGATATTGATGGAACGATATGGGATTACAAGCATAGTATTCCGGAGTCAACCGTAAAGGCAATTCAGACCTTGCGTGCAAAAGGGCATTATGCTTTCTTGAGCAGCGGCAGAAGCCGGTCTACCATCCGGGCGAAAGAACTGCTGGACATTGGTTTTGATGGTATTCTGGCGGGATGTGGGACGTATATTGAATACCGTGGAAAAGTACTTTTGAATGAAAAGTTACCGTGGGATTTATTGTGCAGAACCATTCCGGTTTTGAAGAAGCATAGAATTGCCACATTTTTTGAGGGCAGCAGTAAGTTGTATGTGGACAAGAAGGCTTTTGGAGATGACCCATATGCGAAGTCTTTTGAGAAAGAACTGGGAGAAGACTATTTGGATATTACGGATTTGAATCCGGATAGCATTGTGAATAAACTGAGTATTGATTACCGTCATGTGGAACGGGAGACGATGCTTGCCAGTCTGCAGGAAGATTACGATGTGATTGTACATGATTTTGGAAGTGTTGCGGAACTGCTGCCGAAAGGGTTTTCTAAGGCGACGGGAATTGATTGGATTTGTGATTACCTGGGGATTTCTCCTTCCTGTACCTATGCTTTTGGAGACAGCGCCAATGACATTACGATGTTGCAACGGGTACATTGTGGCATTGCGATGGGGAATGCTTCTGAGGTGACGAAAGAGGCAGCAGATTACGTTACTACATCGATGCAGGAAGATGGGATTTATAATGGACTGCTGCATGTGGGGTTGATTTAGAGAGTATAAATATTTTGAAAAAGAAGTTGACAAATAAAGGCTAAAATGGTATTCTAATCAAGTCGGTAATTTAATACCATGCGGAAGTGTCGGAACTGGCAGACGAGCAAGACTAAGGATCTTGTGGCAGCAATGTCGTGTGGGTTCAAGTCCCATCTTCCGCATTAACCTTTTAAGAAAAAGTCTTGAATTTTCAAGGCTTTTTTCTTTTGTCCTTATGAAATTTTTTTGTTACACTTTGTTACATTGCTTTTGAACCGAAAACCTTGGCGAATACATCCGCTTTTTCTGTAAGTGGAGTAACAGAGTGAATATAATATTTCTGCGTTGTAGAAATATCTTTGTGACCTGCAAAGTCAGAAATCATTCTGTCTGATAATAATTGGCTGTCATGCAGTTCGGAGATACAGGTTTTTCTGATTGCATGGTTTCCGCTTGGTTTACCAGAAATAATAAAGCGGTCTTTTTCATTTCTTACACCATTACATCTGCGAAGCACATTATTCACAGCATATTCATGCATTCT
>JAQXNR010000047.1 GCA_029098105.1 Lachnospiraceae bacterium | reverse complement strand
TTCAATGTACTTCGCCGTGCCGCTGACGAAATTGCACTTGGTTTCCAAAAGGCAGGTCACCAAGTTACCGTTTTTGATTTAGAAAGTCAAAACTATTCCAGTTCTGATTTATATGAAGAAATAGAAAAACCATATGATTTCGTTTTTTCCTGCCAGGCAATCGGTTTCGAGACTACTTTAGGAAATGGCGTTCCTTTATTACGCGCAATTAACAAGCCTTATATTGGATGGATTTTTGACGACCCTTTATACCACATGCCCAGAATTCAAAATCTGTCTAGCAATAATGCCTATCTATTTACAATTGACCAGCAGTTCCCTGATGTTATAAAAACACTCTATCCTGATTCAAAAAATGTGTTTTTTTTACCTCACGGGGGTTTCCCTCAGGCAAATGCCACCCTGAATAATCCTTTAAAAGAAAAAGACATTGATATTCTATTTTCTGGTACAATAACATCAAAACCTGTCCTTTCGGAACAATCTTTTATGCCTATAGAAGAATATTTAGCAACGCATGCACTGCAACGTTTGGAATCGGTTCCCGGACTGTCTGTGCGCACTGCAATGGAACTCACTTTGCAAGAAGCAGGCGAGTCTCCTACCCCGGAACTATGGAAGGAACTAAGCAACGTAATTTGTTATCTCGACCGAGTTGTCAGATATACTTGTAAATATAATGTGCTACACACTCTTTTAAAAAACGGACTGCACATTCACATTGCAGGAGAGGGCAACGAAGAATTCTCCCATCTATATCCCGGTCAGGTTACAACTTACGGTCCCCTCAATATTGATGATGTGATTTCATTAATCGGCCGTTCCAAAATTGTCATCAATCCCGTTCCCACCTTAACACAGGGGTTACATGAAAGAATTGTGACCGCTATGCTGGGACACGCCTTTTGTTTTACTCCTTATAGCCAGTATTTATATGACAATTGGAGAGATTGTCTGAACTTTATAAATATGCGTAATCTATCCGAAACCGTTACTACTATCAAGGAAATCTTGAAGAACTACGAAAGTTACCAGCTCAAACTGGAACACAATTACAAAAAGGCAGTTCAAGAACATACATGGGAACAGCGCGGTATTCAGATTGTAAAATTCTATGAAGGGATTGCTTCGAATCATCACCCGCTATTTTAATTGCAGGAATTCACCACGCTTTTTACAAACTCTATATATTCCGGTCGTTCCGAATCAAGCAACTGATGTAAAAAGAGAACCAGCAACTGTTCCTCACAAGCCTCGAAAAATACCTGTTGTAACTTATAATCAAGGAGTCCATATTTTTTCAAATCTTCGTAATAGGTTTGCAAAATATAGCACTGTGTAAGCAAAGTCTCTTCTTCCTGCTGATTTACACTATTGGAAGATTTGTGTACGGTAAGCAACGGTTCTTCCACCATCTCAATACGATAGTTTTTAGCAAAACGAATTGAAAATTCGTAATCTTCCAGTGCCTTTAATTCTGTTTGGAATCCACCCACTTCAAAAAAACAGTCTTTTCGAATCAGCATAGTAGGAGTTCCAATTAATGCATGAACTAATAGCGTAGAAAAAACATCCCCGGTCTTTGAAAAACGCTCTTCAATTTTCCCCGGATACATGCTCCATTCTCCATTTGGTTCCTGCCATTTTTGACCACAATATACCATTCCTACTTCAGGATGCTTTTCAAACAGTTCCATTTGTTTTTCCAATTTATTATATTCCCACTCGTCATCGCTGTCCTGAAATGCAATATACTCGCCTTTTGCATAATTCACTCCTGCATTTCTGCTCCCCGCCGGGCCAAGATTGGTTTCATTAATTACATAGACTAAATTCTCCAAATCCCCATAGCATTCCTGAACAAAGTCCAATGTCCCGTCATTGGAACCATCATCCACAATTATGATTTCTATGTTTTTGTATGTTTGATTCAGAACACTATCCATAGCACGTTTCAAAGTATGTTTTCTGTTATAAGTGGGAATTACAACACTCACCAACTCGTTCATATATTTCCCTCCCATGTTACTATTTAGTCTCAGAACTACTTTCCTTTTTCATCTCAAACATCGCTTGAGCATAGCCAAGCAGCCGTTCCCGCTGACTAACATTTAAATTATGGTAACAGTCCAGCAAAACTCCATCCCGGGAATTCTTATCAATCACCAAATATTCCACTTCTCTGCTTCGTCCACCATCCGGTTCTACACCAGACAACAAATAAGTAGGTGTAACCTGCAATGTATGACAGATTATCATAATCTTATCCGAAGCCGGATTCGTATTCTTCTTACGCCAATCACTAATAGTGCTCTGAGGAATTCCGGTAGCATCTGAAAAATTCTTCTGTGTTATACCTCGTTCTTCTAGTAGTTCAAAAATACGCTCACTGATTGTCATGAATTCTCCTCTTTTCCATCTAAGATACCGCCTCCATCATGAAACGAAGAAAGTTGCTTGGGTGTCATATAATCTTCTCCATAGTAAACTTTTAATACTTTGTCATACTCTTTTGGTGCCCTTACGGTCAAATGCTCGAAGGGCAGTTCAATTGATTCCCGGTACCACTCCTTTTTTACCGGAAAAGGGAACCTCATCATACGAAACCAGACACAGTCATACCAGGTAACTCCGCTGTCCTTGCCGGAATATTGGGCAGCAATTTGTTCAAATTGCTTATATAATTCAGACGGTGGAATATCTTTATACTTATTATACAGATTTCCTACCAATTCTTTCATGTCACCCAAATCAAACCATGGAAAAGTAACTTTTTTGATGAGAAGCCAATGAAGTTGCATAGCCGTAATGTGGGCATTCCGTTCTTGTATATCATCCGGGATTCCATCCAAAGGGAAAACATCTATATAAATACCATGATTATAATCCAATCCATCTTTATTGCCAAGATTAGTAGCACTGTTACGAATCTGAACATGAGGAAACAACCGTTGCGGATCGTTATAAATGGTCTGACAAA
>JAQXNR010000046.1 GCA_029098105.1 Lachnospiraceae bacterium | reverse complement strand
CAGATATTAAAAGCATATGGTGCGACGGTGCAATATTATGAGGACATACCAGGATTTCATGAAATTATTGCAAAGTATGGATTTGATACAGGGAAACTGGTAGAGGCAATCCAAAAGTTTGCAGATGACAACGGCTATTATTACACAAGCCAGCTCTTTAATGATGCCAATCCCCAGGCGCACATAAAGACAACCGGTCCGGAGATTGTGGAGGATACGGATGGAGAAGTAGACTATGCGGTAATGCTTGCCGGAACAGCGGGAACCCTGACTGGTGTGGGAGGATATTTAAAGGAACACATTCCGGGAGTAAAAATAATTGGTGTGCAGCCGAATCTGGAATCTTTATACAAGCCCGGCGAGGAGAGAAATACCATCGACGGAGTCGTGCATTTTGATGACAATGGAAACGTGCATCATCCATTTATTTTAAGAAATCAGTTCAAGTATGATGAATGTATTAATGTGGATGGAGCGGATGCCTATGCGACAGCCCGGGAAGTTGCGGCTTCGGATGGAATTTTCCTGGGAGCCTCCGCAGCAGCAGCCATTTATGCAGCAAAATCAGTAGCACTTCGGCCGGAAAGCGAAGGCAAACGGATTGTTGTAATCCTGCCGGATGATGGAACCAAATACCTTTCAACGAAAATGTACAGGACAGAGGAATGAAACAATTTAGAAGAAAACGGGTAGAACATAAAACAGAGTTTCTGGAAAATGCCTATGAGGCGCAAGCCTATGTATACCAGACGTTAAAAGAAAATCAGGATGGAATTTATTCGGATGCGGTTGAGGGCGTGAATAACCTGTATAGCGGAAATGCGGGGATTTTACACATGTACATACAGTTCCAACTGGTAGAACCTTCCGCACAACAGGACAGGATTATAAAAGGGATGACAAGGTATTTAAATCTTCATTTGTTTGACGACATACGACGTAGTGCACAGGAGGGAGAACGGGTGGCAGGCATGTCCGAGGCGTTTTACAGCGGAATTGGTGGAATCGGTCTGGTGTTTAATGAGGTGTATAGAATACATCGGGATCCTCTGGCAAAAGAAGGCGCTGGCAAGGTGATTCAGTATTATAAGAACCATGTAAAAAAGAACGAGTATGGAAGTTTATGGTTAGACAATTCCGCCATCTTTTTTGACGGGGGAATTATCCTGTTTCTGATTGACTGTTGGCAGACATATGAGGAGGAAAGACAGGAACTAGAGGAACTGATTACCGATTCCTGCGATTACATTTTGAACCATGGAATATGGCATGACGACGGAGGTCTGGAAATCGACCATATGCACATTGATTTTAAACATAAGGAGCCAAATTTCGAATTTGGAACGGCTGGTGCGGGATACCTATTTGCCAAAGTCTATGAGTTGACAGGGAATTTGAAGTATCTGGATGCCGCAAAGGCAGCAACGTTCTACTTAAAGTCGATAGCGGTAAAACAGCAGAAAGGGTACTTGATTCCGTATAAACTTGGGCAATATGACGATTTATTTTATTTGGGGAATTGTCATGGTCCGGTGGGAACTGCAAAATTATTTTATGAATTATATAAAATAACGAAAGAAAAGAAATATTTGGATGAAGTCTTTCAGTTATGTGAAGGTGCGATGTCTCTAGGTGCCCCCTTTGTGCAGTCGGCGGGATTTTGGAATACTACATGTGTATGCTGTGGTCCGGCGGGATATGTCCCATTATATGCGGGATTGTACTACGAAACCGGGGAGGAACGCTGGAAGAACCTTTCTCATGGAGTTGGGGAAGTCCTGATTGGAACAAAGAAGGAAAAAGAGATTGAGAAAAAGAAAATCGGTTATTGGAAAATCGCATTTGACCGGACCAAACCGGATGTTTTGACTACTCCTGTGGGTTATTATACTGGAACTGCCGGGATTGCAGTATCACTGTTGCAGGTTTATTGTATGGAAACAGAGGAGGGACACACAGAGAGGTTAATTGATGATCCCTATCGGAAATCGACATTTTAACACAAAAAAATACTAAAATTGACGAAGTTGTTGATGAATCAACTGGTTTTTGTTATAATCAGAACGTATCATAAAGAACCAACGAGTAGAAGAATATGGTTTAATAGAAGATGCGAAAATGAGAAAAGGAGAGAATAAGTATGAAACAAAACCAGATGTCAGACATGCATCGATGTAACAAAACAGTTGTAACGACATATACTATCATTGTACTAGTGCTGGTGGCAGCCTATGCGGTTGAAGTGATTAAGGGAAGCAGGACGATTGGATATTATATAGTGTTCTGTTTGTTGGCATTGTTGCCGAATATTTTGTGTATTGTTCTGTATAAGAAAAATCCGGAATCGAGCAGTGTAAAACATATTCTAACGGTAGGATTTAGCATATTTTATTTGTACACACTATTTACCACGATTTCTCCGGTAGCATATACATACGCATTGTTAGTTGCAATTGCATTGCTGTGTTACAATGAGGTGAAACTTGTTTTTGGATACATGATTTGTGTGTGTGTTGGAAATATTGCGCAGGTCGTTGTTTTGGCAATTCAGGGGGGCGTTTCATCGGAAGATATGCCGAATGTTGAGATTCGGCTGATTTCCCTGATGCTTTATGCGGTGTTTATTTATATGGCGACAAAGGTAGTGAATCAAAACAACGAGGCAAAGTTGGAGGAAATTGAAGAAGAAAAGAAACGTACAGAACTGTTGATGCAACAGATAATGGATGTTTCACAGCGGCTGACACAGGACATTCAGGTAGTTGCCGGGAAGATGGAAGTGTTAGAGACATCAGCGGACAAAACGAGAAATTCCATGGAAGAGGTTGCTCAGGGCACTGGGGAAGCGGTGGATACCATTCAGGTACAGATGGAGCAGACCGAGGAGATTCAAAGAACCGTAAAAGAGGTTGCCCAGGCTTCCGAAGCGATTGAGGAACATGTGGATTCTACGAGTACAGAGTTGGATGCCGCCCAGAAGAATATGGATGATTTGCTTGCTCATGTTAAAATGTCAAATGATGCAAATGGAGATGTTTCCAAAGCCTTAGATGAATTATACATATATGCGAATCAGATGCAGTCTATTGTTGGTATGATTAATGAGGTAACGGAACAGACCAGTCTGTTGTCTTTAAATGCCAGTATAGAGGCCGCCCGGGCAGGCGAGGCAGGACGTGGATTTGCAGTTGTGGCATCGGAGATTTCCAGTCTTGCAACCCAGACGCAACAGGCAACGGTTGATATTACGAATTTAATTGAGAATGTTTCCAGAGAACTGAGCAGTGTTGTCCGGGTCATTGAACAGATGATTTCTAATGTAGAAGAGCAGAATGTAGTTGCCCGTAATACAGCCCAGAGTTTCTCTAAGATTTCCGCTAAGAACCAGCAGGTTGCCCAGAAGACTCAGGATATGAAAGAACTTGTAGTGGAGTTGCAGGAAGCAAATGAAGTGATTATGAAAGGAATTGAAACGATTTCTGCGGTGACGGAAGAGGTTACCGCTCATGCCAATGTGACATTAGAGTCTACTGAAGAGAATGCCGGAATTACCAATGAAGTGGGAGATATTGTTGAGGGCTTGAACCAGTTGGCTCAGGAATTACAAGTAACAGAATAACTCACAAGTGTTGTTTATTTTGTAATAGTGCAGTTGTGAATGATAAAAAATGCAGTTTGTACAGTAGAGTACAGACTGCGTTTTTTTGCCATTAAACTTCTGGAGAAGGACGAGTAAAATAGAAAACAGGTGGAACATAAATCAGAGAAACTGCATTTAATATAATATAGAGTTTGGGCAATCCGTCAGGAAAGGAGGGCGTGACCAATGGAATTGGTGTTTGAGGTAAGTCTGCTTTTCTTTATAGTGATTGGGGTTGTGTGTGCTCTGAATAGGATTCGTAGAAAAATATTTAAAATCGCCAATAAAAAGTAAGCATGGGCGCTGAATTTCACAAAAAGGATTGACAAAAAAGGTCGATTACTATAGACTTAAGGAAAGTCTATAGTAATCGACCTTTTGGCGAAAGGAGAGTTTTTATGGAATTTAAACGATTGGGTGATTGTGATTACAAATTTATGCAGATTGTGTGGGACAACGAACCAGTGAATTCCGGCAGACTGGTGGAGTTATGTACCCAACAATTGGGTTGGAAGAAGTCTACTACTTATACAACAATTAAGAAGATGGCAGAGAAGGGATTGCTTCGGAATGAAAAGGCAACGGTGGTTTCTCTGGTGCCACGGGAACAGGTGCAGAAAGAGGAGTCTGATTATTTTGTAAACCGTACTTTTGGTGGCTCGCTTCCTCAGTTTATTGCTGCATTTCTGGGGGGGAGAACCATCAGTGCAAAAGAGGCGGAGGAAATTCAGCGTATGATTGAGGAGCATAAGGAGGGATAGGTATGGAATGGCTGACAAGAATAACGGAATATGTGTTGCATATGGGGTGGAAGGTAACTTTTGTAATTGTCGCTGTTTTGCTGGGGCGATGGCTCTTGCGGGGAGCGCCTGCCAAATGGTCTTATGCGTTATGGGTTGCGGTGGCAGTGCGCTTGTTGTGTCCCTGGGACATACCGATGGTGGGGGCTACTCTGAGTTTGTCGGAATGGGGAGAACAGCGGATTGTGGGCGATTCGGCAGAGATGAAGCCGGATGGAAGTCTCTCCAATAAACAGGCAGTAGAGGATGCTTTTTCTCCGTTGCCTTCGCAGAGCGTGGTGACAAGGACTGGAAAAGAGGCAGAGGTTCCCGGCAAGGTACCGGAATGGCTAGGCATCTTATGGCTTTCTGGTACAGTGGTAATGCTGGGGTATGGGGTGGTTTCCTATTGGCATCTGGGGAGACGTCTGGCATGTGCTACCCGGGTGGAGAAGGGAGTATACGAGTGTGATAATTTTTCTACTCCCTTCGTGTATGGTATTTTTCATCCTGCAATTTATATTCCTTACCGACTGTCAGATTCCCAGAAGGAATGTATACTACGCCATGAGCGGGTACATCTGGAGCGGAAGGACTATTTGCTAAAGGTAATGGCTGCGCTGTTCCTTGCTCTGTACTGGTTTCAGCCTTTCATGTGGCTGGCATTTTACTATATGTCTGAGGATATGGAGATGAGTTGTGATGCCAGGGTATTACGGGGGAGAACGGAGAAGGAAAAGGAAGATTACAGCACGATTCTGCTGGGATTTGCCACAAACTCCAGAAGGGGACTAGCAGGTGTGGTAACCTTTGGAGAGAATTTTACAAAAACGCGGATTCAGAGAATATTGAAACAGAAAAAAGCAGGGATAGTAGGTATTTTTGCAGGAGTGCTGGTGACGGGATTGCTACTGATTGTTTCCATGAGTGGAAACAATCAGCCGGAATCCGGAAAAAGGCAGAATGGCAAGGATGAAGAACAGCAAGTTTCCCTTGAGAACAATGCCGGGGATCTGTTCACGGCAAAAGATTCTTTCGTTGGAAGTGCTCCTGCCAACGAGAAGTTATTAAGAGAAATACAGATGACTGTAAAGCCGGCAGAGATTACAGAGAATACCGGGATAGGAGCGGATGGACCTGTGATTGATTATGAAGACGGGAAGACTTTGGTATTTCACGATTATTTTGGTTTGTTTGTCTATGACGTAGAACAGGAGAGTATGCGGGGAACGCTGGATTTGCAGTATATTGGGTGCAACTTTACCCAGGGTGATGAATACTGTGAGGTTCGGGTGACCGAAAAAGGCGATGAAATTTATCTCCATAATATAGCAAAAGACAGGCAGTATTGCTATAATATAAAAGAAAATACTCTCGTACAGTCTTATATTCATGAGGGTGTACAGTATGAAACTGGTGGTGAAAAATCCATGGTGGAAGGGGAAATTATATGGGGAGAAACTGGCATGGTTCAGAACTGGCAGTATAAAATAAAAACGGAGGATATGGTGCATCCGTTGTTTACCAAATAGTGAGGAATAGAAGGTACAGGAATGTAATATTTTGAATTAGTCATTAGTCAGATTATAATATTTGTTATTTATGCTGCAATCGGTGTGATTGCAGTAAAAACAAAAATACTAAACGAAGCAGGTCTGGATGTGATTTCGAAATTAGTAA
>JAQXNR010000045.1 GCA_029098105.1 Lachnospiraceae bacterium | reverse complement strand
TGTTCTGTACTATTATACCGTTTTAAATAATAGTCTTTTACCAGAGAATGTTCTACAAACATTGCCACATAACTAAAAAGAAAAAAATAACCCAACTGAATCCGGCTATAATAATGTCCAGACTTAAACAAGTACAAATATAAAAGTACAATAAAACCAATATAAACATACTGCTTTAGCAGAATAAATAACTCATCCAACTTCCCTCGTTGTAGCAATTCGTCATTAATATGAAAAAACATAGTAGTAAAAATATAGGCTACCAGAATAAGTAAAAACATGTCCATATAATTGGTGTTACTGGCAACTACATGCAATTGATGAAAACGCAATAAATTAGCGAGGCTAAACATGACAATCATAATCAGAATATCCAGTATACATACTGTATATAGCGGCATCAATTTCATCTTCTGATACATCCTGTTTCACCCCCCTTTCATATTTTCACATTAGTATACTGACATACCAATACTATTCTTCTTGTGTTTCCTCTTCTTCATTTTGACCATAGGTACCATAATATTTTCCATAATACTTACCATAGTACTTGCCATAATATCTGCCATAATATCCCTTTTTCCCCATCGGCACTTTGTTCAGCACTGCGCCGAGAAGTTTACAATCCACCTGCTCTAACTGGCGTTTTACACTCTGGGCAAAGCGGTAACTAATTGCATTATTCTCAATGACCAGAACGACACCATCCGTCAACTGGCTGATGACTGCAGCGTCAATAACGGAACCAAGTGGCGGTGTGTCAATAATCACATAGTCGTATTCCTCCCGCAGCTGGGACAATAGTTCCGTCATTCTCTCGGAACCAACCAACTCCGAAGGATTGGGGGCAAATGGACCAGAAAATATAATGTCAAACCCGTCAATGTCCGTGTGCATTACCACCTCTTGAAGCGTCTTCTGTCCAGAGAGATAGTGGCTTAATCCCCCTTCTACAGCCCCGACTTTATACCGTCCCACAAGAACCGACTTGCGCATATCCGCATCAATCATAATGACCTTTTTTCCATCCTGGGCAAAGGAAGTAGAAAGGTTAAAACAGACACTGCTCTTCCCCTCATTCGGGGTACAACTGGTGAACGCCATTACCTTGACATCTGCACCGCAAAACTGGATGTTGGTACGAAGACTTTTATAGGCTTCGTTCGTCCGGTAATCCAATTCTTTGCGCTTCTCAAATACAATCTGATTTCCTGCTTTTTCTTTCTGATTTCCCATACTGCTCACCTCCTAGTCCAATCCCTTTCTTCGCTTCTTTCTGTCCTTTTTCAACTGCTCCATAGAACCTTCCTCAACCGGAATCAGTCCCAACGTATTGATTCCCAAATATTTCTCAACATCTTCCTGGGACTGAATCGTGTCGTCCAGAAGGTATCTTACTATAATAATCGCACAAACCAGAACAATTCCAACAATAAAAGCAATCATCACATTCTTAGAAGTGCTGGGACTGGACTTCGTTTCCGCCACCTTCGCCTGCTGAAATACGTTGGATGGCTCCACTCCCATAACCTCGGCAATATATTCAATGGAAACATCCGCTACCTCATTGGCAATCTCCTTGGCAATGAACGGGTCCGCATCGGTAACCGTCAGTTCTAAAATACGGGTATCTTTCGGATTATTCGTACTAATCTGTGCCGCTAACTCCTCGTTCTTCACGTCCAGTTCCAGATTGTCAATGACTTTTTCCATAATCGGGTCACAGGTAATCATTGCCTGAAAGTCGGTTATAATCTGGCTTCCCATCTGCATGTCCGTAATGGAAGTCAGTGCCGCACTCACCCCACCGGAAGAACTGGATTCTCCCTTCGACAACATATAAATCTTTGTTGTGGACTGGTACATCGGGGTAATGCACAGTTTGGTAAATACCCCTGCAGCCACAGCACAAATAATACCGACCGCCAATATAATCACCCAGTGGCTGATAAGAACCCCAAACAGTTCCCGCAAATCAATCTCAATTTCCTCGTTGCTATTCGTATTCACACTTGTATTTTCCATATAAAACTCCTTCTATAGTAGGGTGTCTAATGCCCTTCCTAAATGTATTTGTCCTGATATAATAGTTCGGGATTATCATAAAGTACTGCCGCCAGATAGTCCACATCCACTTTCTTCTTAATATTGTCAATGCATTCCGCAAAACGGCAGGTGCGAAAATCACTGTCATGGGCATCGCTGCCAAAGAAATGAATCATTCCCTTGTTAAATAACTTCTTTAAATATCTGGCATGGCTGTCAAACAGCCCTCCTACCATACTTCCAATATTCACCTGTATGTAAGCACCAAGGTCCACCAGTTCCTCTACCCGATCCTCCCGGTTTTGCAATGCCTCATAGCGCTCAATATGGGCAGCAATGGGAATGTAGCCCTCTAAAATAAAGGACCGCAGTCCATTATAAATAGTCCGGTAACTGTCATTCGGAGAAAACTCCACTAGAACGTACCGGCTACCCGCCATCGTAAGGGCTTTTTTGTCCTTTACTGCCTGTATTACATCTGGGCTCCAGAGCAGTTCATTCCCAAGAGAAATATTAAAATGTTTGGAAATTTTTAATGCTTCCTTCTCCACCTGTCGGCGTATTTCCTCCAACTGCTCCGGCGCCGCATTCTTGTCACCGCAGGCATAGTGGGGAGTGGCTATAATATTGCGGACTCCCATCTCATACGCCTTGTGAAGCATTTTTATGGTTTCCTCCATATCGGTAGCGCCATCATCCACCCCCGGCAGAATGTGACAATGTAAATCCGTATAATAACGTTTATCCATAAATCATCGCAACCTTTATTTTATCTGATTCTTCAACACACGCATCCATATAAATAGTCCAATACTGAGAACAATACTAATGACACCAGTATATACAAACGAATAGAGACTCCATTTAAAATAATCTGCCAGAAATTCTGCATAATAATCCGGCTGGATACCCAAATCAGTATACCATCTCTGAATCAATGCGACCAGTGGTAAAATCAGGTTAATCAGTCCTGCGCTGACAAGACCAATACCAATATAACGAACTCCTCTGTGAGGGTAGCGGTGCAATTTTATGAGAACTGCAATGAGCAGAACGCTAAGCACTGCCAATATTGGCAACAACCATTTCATCACAGAATCGTAAGCTGCCTTATATTTGCGAATGTAATCTACAAACTGGAACCGCACCATCCGGGTATACTCCGAAGTCATCGCCTGAATTGTAGCATCCATGTCACTCTGAACCGCATTTGTAATCTGGACATTTTTTGTCTTATAGTAGGCACGAAGAGCCGTTTCCAGTTCCTTTTCTACGGCATCTCTCTCCACAACTGTGTCATTGTTATTCAAACTGTTTTCAATAAACTGTTTTCCATTAATATACACCCGCTTTTCTGTAAAAACAGTGGTGACCACCGTTTCCGGGATTTCCTTGGAATCGGCAATGACTTTCAGATTCTCCATCAACTCCTGGTAAACATTCGTATAATAATCAGATTCGTTGATTTTGTTCAACGTCATTTCCCGATTAAAAAATCCGAACCGCATTGCCACGGCTCCCAGCAATACCGTGAGAAACATGGCAAGAAGGAAGGAACATACCACACTGACACAAGTACGGATTTGATTGTTCCGCCGTTTTGTCGGATGTCCACTATTTGAGGTGGTTTTCTTTTGCTTACTCATCCTTACCCACCTCCTTAATAACCGCGCCGTCATCGATACGCTTACAGTATACAAAGAACCGCTTCTGCCGGTTCTGACTTACCTTTCCAAAGGGGTAACAGGTATATAAAATCAATTGTTCCTCCTCTGTATTCAAGTCGTAAGCGCTGTCATCGGTGGCCTTCGCAACTTTGGTCTCTGTTACCTCATAAGTATACTCACCATAATTGGTACGCACCAAAAAGGTATCTCCCGACTTCGCCTGTTCCAACCCGGCAAAATATGTGGTATCGTGTCCACCAAGCAAAATCGGTTTTCCACAGCCGAACATGGCGGAACCTGTATACTGTCCTACACCATTTGAAAAGGCATCTTCTGAATCTCCGTAATATACATCTGCCTGAATCTGTAATTTCTCCGAATAAATCACTGCATAAGAGGTTCCAATGGAAGGTAATGGAACTTCGCTCCACTGTTTCGCATTACCGGTTTCCACCGCTTTTTTATAAAGACTCTCATCAAATCCATTGGGGTAATCCGGGGCACCCTTTGTCATGGCAAGGCTCACCTGATCCTTCACCATTTGCACGAGTCCCGCACCACCAAAGAAAATCAGACCATATCCGATTCCCACAAAGAGAACCGGCAGCATAATATACATTACAACTCGCTTCAGTTTAGGATTCATCCGCTGGAGCGAATAAATCATATCGAACTGCAACAAAAAGACTGAGCAGCAGTAACACCATCAGTCCGATTCCAATATATAGAAGATTGGAAATATTATAACCTGTATTCTTAATTACCATTTCTACTGAAGTGGTATTCTGCGTTTCTGAATCCGAAAAAAATATTTTATTTTCTTTGATTGATTGTTCTATATTAAATCGTTTCTTTGTACTCTTGCTATTCTCTGTTTCCTCTGCCTTTAATTGTGTATTCTCTTGATTTTCTGCACTGGAAACCGGACCGGATACTTTGTATAAGTAGCCACTGTCAATTCCTTCCTTGACACTGGCATTCATATCAGAAATCAGTCCACTGACTTCAGATGGTGACAAATCTACATCGTCCCGGGAACAATATTCTCTTAACTGCTGAATGTATTCCGGGTATGCTTTATAGGTAGAACCCTCATAAGTAAATGTTCCGGAAGCGGCACTGATTACAGTAGATTCCGATGCATTAATCTCGCCGGCACACACCTTCTGCCCTGTTCCATATAGTGCAAAACAAAAAAACAGCATACAAAAAAACAAGACTTTGCTCTTTTTCATTATGCCTCCCTGTATAGAAGTTGGAAGTTATTTTTTTACTTAGAGAAAGCTAACGTCCGAAGACGTTAGCTTCTCCATATCAATGCATTAATATCTTAATAAAATTGTTCACTAATTAGTTTCAATAATTTCTAAAAATAATCTTTACAATACTCACAAATTACTTTGCAACAGTAAACTGGGTATCCTTGATTGCCTGCTCAGCCTTCTTTAACTGATCTGCATTCAATCCGCTGTATGTAACAGTACCGTCTGCAGCATTGTATGTAGCAGTCTTACCATTAACAGTTACAGTAGACTTAGCATTGTCAGCCTTAACATTGTAAGCCTTACCAGCATACTTAACGTCAGCACCCTTAGTAGCATCGTACTCAGTTACAACAGTAACCTTCTTACCAGCTAAAGTGATGTCCTTGTCTTTCTGACCTTTCGTCTTAGTAGCAAGTAACTCAGCAACCTTCTTGTCTGCTACAGCAGTAGTAATCTCTGCTAACTCTGCATCAGAAATAGTTACATCAGTCTTACCAACCTTAGTTACAACCTTAGTAATCTTCTTGATGTCAGTAGTAGGCAATTTGAAGGAAACTTCACCCTTAGCAGGGTCAGCCTTGATAGTAGTAGTATCTACCTTTACATCCTCAGTTACAGGAGCAACTTCCTTAGCCTTAACAGTTACCTTAACTGCCTTGTAAGCAGCTGCATTGTTCTTGTCAGAAACGTAGATAGTAGCACTACCAGCCTTCTTAGCAGAAATCGTTACAGTCTTCTTAGAAACCTTAGCAGTAGCTACAGACTTCTTAGAAGTAGCAACCTTAATCTTCTTAGCAGTAGTAGTAACCTTAACCTTAGCAGTAGAGCCAGCAGTTACTTCTACCTTGCTCTTGTTAACCTTGAAAGAAGGAGCCTTCTTAGCAACCTTAACAGTTACAGTTACTGTCTTGTAACCCTTCTTAGTGATTGTTAACTTAGTAGTACCAACTTTCTTAGCAGTTACAGTAATCTTCTTCTTAGAAACCTTAGCAGTTGCTACAGACTTCTTAGAACTTTTTACCTTGCACTTAGAAGCAGTGGTGTTCAGGTAAACCTTAGCACCCTTCTTAACAGTAATCTTGCTAGTTGCGGCCACCTTAGTTTTGCCCTTCTTAGCAGTGCTAACTGTGATTGCGTTTGTCTTAGCTTTCTTAGCAGCGCTGGAAACAACAACAGTAGAGAATACCATTGTCAACGCTAAAACTAAAGCAAGCGCTTTCTTCATAACTTTTGACATTCTAAATAACCTCCATTCATATTTTATTAAGATATTTTTATATATGGTAACCCATATATTACGTTTCACATACTATCACATTCTTTATTTTTTGACAAGACCCTGTTTTATTTTTTCTCCGGTTGATTTATAATATTGTAAGAATTACACAAAGAGGAGGCCAAAACAGACTATGATTACAGCAGATTACCATTTGCATTCTGCTTTTTCCAGTGATTCCTCCACTCCTTTGGAGGAACAGGTTAAAGCAGCAATCACGCGATACCACTTGGAGAATATGTGTGTCACCGACCACATGGACTTTGATTTTCCCGACAATCCGGAAGGTCTTACCTTCCTTTTTGATATGGAGAACTATTTACAGGAAATTCATCGTCTGCAGCAACAGTATAAAAATCAGGTACATCTATATACCGGAATTGAACTGGGGCTGCTTCCTCATTTAGGCCCCCGGCTCACCTCCTTTATGGAAACCTACGGAACGAATTTGGATTTCGTCATTGCCTCCTCCCATCTGGTTCAGGGTATGGATCCTTACAATCCGGAATTCTTTGAAACTTATGGTGAAAAGGAAGGGATTACTTTATATTTACAGACAATACTGGACAATATAACCGCCTTTACCGATTTTGATGTGTATGGTCATTTGGACTATGTTGTACGCTATGCTCCTCACAAGGATGCCCACTATGTTCCTTCTGACTATTGGGACTATTTCGATGCCATTCTACAAAAACTCATCACTATGGGAAAAGGAATCGAATTGAATACTGCCGGACTGAAAGCAGGACTTTCCTTCGCCCACCCTCATCCCCTTGTGTTAAAACGCTACCGGGAATTAGGCGGAGAAATCCTGACGATTGGTTCCGATGGTCACTGCCCTGAGCATCTTTCGTACCAGTTCAAACAAGTTCCCGCAATTCTAAAAGAAGCGGGATTTTCTTACTATACTATATTTAAAGGAAGAAAAGCAGAGTTTCTTCCACTTTAGGAAATCCTTCCTCCCATGGCAATACTCTGCTCTTCATCGTATAGAACCACAGCCTGTCCCGGAGTGACTGCCCGCTGTGGTTCTTTAAATTCTACCCGGATTTCATCAACGGTTGAACCATACCGGCAAATACACGGTGCTCCGGCATGGGCATAACGGATTTTCCCAGTGAGTTGCAATCCTTCTTCCCGCAATTTTTTCTGAACTTCTTCCGATTCCGGATTGAGTCCCATATAGTTCACCTGTCGCATAGTTAATGTAGAAGAAAATACCTGATTATTTTCTCCCAGACGCACTTCATTGCGCTCCGGAAAAATTCCGGTTACAAATACCGGGTGCCCCAGAGCAATTCCCAGTCCTTTTCGCTGTCCCACAGTATAATTAAGGATGCCCTTGTGTCTGCCCAGCAGATTGCCTTTCTCATCTACAAAATTCCCAGGTTGGGAAGCGGCCTTATAGGCTGCCTGCTGTTCTGCCGTTTTTGGGTAAGAGGCAAGAAACGCTGCATAATCCCCTTCCGGAATAAAACAATTGTCCTGGCTATCCGGTTTGTCGGCCACCGGAATTCCCGCCCTTACTGCAACGTCACGAATCTGGTCTTTACTGTAAGTACCCAGTGGCATCCGGGTGCAAGCCAGTTGCTCCTGAGTCAGGTTATACAAGGCATAGGTCTGGTCTTTTCTATCATATAATGCTCTGGTAAGGGAATACCGGCCATTGGGCTGCTGAACAACTCTGGCATAATGCCCGGTACCCACCAGTTCTGCTCCATATTGTTTTGCCGCACTAAGCAATGCCTGCCATTTCACTTTGCGGTTACACAAACAGCAGGGGTTCGGGGTTCTTCCGTGCAAATACTCTTCTATAAAATAATCTATAATCTCCCGGCGGAAGGGTTCCCGGTAATCCACTACATAATGGGGAATTCCTAAATATCGCGCAACTTTTTCGGCATCTTTTACCCCATCATTCTCTCCTTCTCCCTGCCAGGTATCCATCGTTACCCCGATCACGTCATACCCCTGCTGTTTTAACAAATATGCTGCCACAGAAGAATCTACTCCTCCGGAAAGCCCGATTGCAATCTTCATCTTTTATCCTCTCTGTCTATTCTCATTTCGGTTTCCGGGTCAGTTGCCGCAACTGGGTTACAACATATGGAATCTGTCCCGGATGATTGTCTGTTCCCAGTGTCAGTCGTATTGTACTTCTCGCCTCCTCCTCTGTCAAGCCTATGTTTTCAAGCACATGGGAGGGATGGTCATGATGGGCAGAACAGGCTGATGCGGTACTGATACAGATTCCTTTGGCATCCAGTTTTGCCACCAGTTCGCTTGCCTGAATGCCGGGAAGAGTAATATTCAAATTCCCGGGAAGGCGTTTTAATGGAGTGTCCTCTTCCTTCCAGTCTCCCCCATTGACAAAACTTCCTGGGACTTCCCGTAAAATCGTCTCTGCCAGAGTGTCCCTCATTTTTTTTACATAATGAATTTTTTGTTCCATATTTTTACAAGCAATTTCACAGGCTTTTCCCAACCCTACAATAGATGCCACATTTTCGGTACCGGAACGATGCCCACTCTCCTGCCCTCCGCCA
>JAQXNR010000044.1 GCA_029098105.1 Lachnospiraceae bacterium | reverse complement strand
CCGAATGCACTTGTTGCAAACATTGCTGCAATCAATACGATTGCACTTACTCTCTTCATTAATTTTTTCATATATGTTCTCCTTTCACATCTGACATAATAATCCTTCAGAAGCAAACTCATTATACCATACCAAAACCTGCATAGCAATCCCAAAAAATATACAAAACCATTTGTAACTGTGGCTTCACAAAATACTCACAACTACTTTACACACTTTGTAGATACACTTTATTTTTATTTTACAATCACCTGGTAACTTCCAGTCGATTTACTATTATCATTGCTGATTTGCAGGTAATAGGTCACCTTTGGCCAGTTAGAGGGAATTTTCAAAGTTTTCTGGTATTCACTGCTCTGTGTCCAGCCAATCTGCTTTCCATTCACCTTAACCGGAAGTATTTTTCCCTTTTTCTTGCCCTTTACCTCTTTATAATACAGTCTGACTCTTAATTTGCCCTGGTTGCGCAACGTTTTTACCGTTACATTCTTACGGCTGTAGGAACTTTTCTGAAACTTGAAATAGGACGGTTTCGAACCTGCTCCCAAAGTGGCATATACCCGCTTGTTCACAGACAACGTCTTCGCCTTTGAAAAACTGCTGCCCCCAACAGAGGAATAGGATTTCAAAGAAGTCTTAAAAGAAACTTTTTTCACTGAAGATGCTGCTTTTACACAGAGCAGATAGGGTTTATTTTTAATCACACCATAGCCGGTAATGGTTTTGCCATCTTTATGGTTCTTGGAAGAATAGGCAGACAGCGTTTTGGTACCGCTCACCGCTTTTTTTCCGCTACTGCAGAGAGAAACTGACACTTTGGACCCTGCCGCATTTTCCAGTTCCAAATAACCTGTTTTTGCCGGAGCAAACTGCATATAGAACTTTGTCGAAGATGAATGTTTTCCCAGCACCAGAGAGGTCTTCTTGCCAATCTTCATGGAAACTCCCGCTGCCATCTGCGCCGTAATCACGCAATCGGTTCCCAACTCTCCAGTGACACAAATATAGTAGTCTCCGGCAGAAATTGCAAACGCCCCGGTATCCTCACTTCCACCAACTTTCTCCGCCTTTAATACTTCTGTGCTTTTGTTCTTCTCCAGCACACTAATCTGAATATCATCTGTGCTCTCATCCTTGCGCTCAATCGTAAGGTAACCTTTTTCAGAAACGACAATCGGAATATACACAGTAGATGCACTGGCAAAAGACACCGTCATGTTCTCTCCTGCCATAATAGCTACTCCGAATCCCGTACCCATAGTAACCGATTCTGCAACTGCCTGGGTGGTTGTCTCCGCCTCCGGTGTTGCCACTGTGGTCGTCTCCTCTGCCGAACTTTTTATAAGAGGTTGTGTTGTCACGCCTCCCAAGGGGACTGCCAATCCCAGTGACATCGCCATCGCTACTGCAAATGCCATGATTCTCTTCTTTACTCTGCTGGTTCTCATAAACATCCTCCTTGTCATTGTACTAATTGTTTTTTGTGTTCTTCTGCCATCTTGAGCAGCATTTCCCTGGTATTGTGTTCCGGCTGCTCGATGACCTGTTCCAACAGCCAGCCCAGCATGGCGCCCAGTTCTTTTCCGGGTTTCATGCCAATTCCCATCAAATCCCGTCCGTCTACCGCCAGTTCCTTTATGGTAATACACTGCCCTTCCTTTTGAATTTGCTCGTAGCATTGCTCTACTTCATCTAAAAGAGACAATTTTTCCTGGCGAAGCAGACCGCTCTGAGCCATTACATCTGCCCGCTGCAGCCGCAATAAGTCCTCCATATAGTCAGGACCAATTTTCGCCGCTGCTCTGCGGACCTTTTTGGTAGTAATCTGGTTACCCCAGTTATAGTCATGCCAGTATATCAATTCTTTCAGCCGCCCAATGGTATCATTGTCAAACTTCAAATCCCGCATAATCCGAACCGCCATCGGAGCACCCACAGAACCATGCTGGTAAAAATGGGCAATCCCCTTTTCGTCTACGGTTTTTGTCTGGGTTTTTCCCACATCATGCAAAAGCGCGGTCCATCGAAGCAATGGTGTCTTCTCTATGCAGGAAACCGTTTTCAGACAATGCATCCCCACATTATAACAGTGGTAGGGATTTTCCTGCTCTGTCTCATACATGGCATCAAAAGCAGGCAACACCACCCGGGTAATTCCACAGGGATACCCCACCTCTGCCAGCAACTCGGGATGATTAGAGAGCAGTAGTTTCGTCAATTCCACCCGAATCCGCTCTGCACTGACATCCCGCAGAAACTCCGCCCGTTGCTGCATTGCCTGGTAAGTCTTTTCCTCAATGGTAAAATCCAACTGCGCAGAAAAACGCAATGCCCGGAGCACCCGCAGGGCATCCTCATCAAATCGCTCCATCGCATTCCCAACACATCGGAGAATTCCATGGCGCAAATCTTCCTGACCATGAAAATAATCTACCAGTCCCTCTTCCTCATTATACGCCATAGCATTGATTGTAAAATCCCGTCGCAACATATCCTCTTTTAAATCTGCGGTAAAAGAGACTTCTGTGGGACGGCGATGCTTTTCATACTTGCCATCAATCCGGTAAGTGGTAACCTCGTACCCTTCATGGTCCAACATAACCGTAACGGTTCCGTGTTGCAACCCTGTATCAACCGTATGCCGAAACAATTCTTTGACTTCCTGAGGTCGGGCGTTGGTCGTAATATCCCAATCATCCGGTGTCCTTTGCAGCAGAGCATCCCGTACGCACCCTCCCACAACATAAGCCTCATATCCGGCACCGTGCAGAGTATTCAATATAAATCTGGCGTTCTCGGGAATTTGTATCTGCATTTTCTGTTTTTCCTCCTGCCCGTTCGTACAGTTTACAAAAATTAGTATGCCCGTCCGAAATATACCATTGTCTTTGCCGGTTTGCCACAGTGTACACAGACATCGGAAAGCGTTTCCTGGGCAAAGGGCATACATCTGGTGGATGCCCCGGTCTCCTCTTTAATTGCCTCTTCACACGCCGTATCACCACACCACATGGCCTTAATAAATCCCTGTTTTGTCGTAATAATATTCGTGAATTCATCCCAGTCATGTGCTTCATGGGTATTCTCTTCCCGGTGTTTCAAAGCCCGCTCATACATGTCGTTCTGTATCGTAGTAAGCAGTTCTCCTACTTTTGCAGGAATCTCATCAATTGGAGTCACATATTTTTCTCTCGTATCCCGACGCACCAAAACTGCCTGTCCCGCCTCGATGTCCTTCGGTCCAATCTCAATTCGAATGGGAATTCCTCGCATTTCCTGCTCAGCAAACTTCCAACCCGGATTCTTGTCGGAATCATCTACCTTCACCCGGTAATCTGAAAGTGCCCCGGCAATTTCTGCTGCTTTTTCCAAAACGCCTTCTTTTTTCTGCATAATGGGAACTACCATAACCTGAGTAGGCGCAACCATAGGAGGCAGCACCAGACCAGAATCGTCACCGTGTACCATAATAATGGCTCCGATGAGACGGGTTGTCATTCCCCAGGAAGTCTGGTAAACATATTTCAACGTATTGTCTTTGTCTGTATATTGAATTCCAAAGGCTTTCGCAAAACCATCTCCGAAATTATGGCTGGTACCGGACTGCAGTGCCTTGCCATCATGCATCAGTGCTTCAATCGTATAGGTTGCTTCCGCCCCGGCAAACTTCTCCTTCTCCGTTTTCCGTCCCCGGACTACCGGCATTGCCAGTACCTGCTCACAAAAATCGGCATATACATTCAGCATCTGTTCCGTTCTTTCCTGGGCTTCCTCAGCAGTAGCATGGGCAGTATGTCCCTCCTGCCATAAAAACTCCCGGGAACGTAAGAATGGACGAGTCTCCTTCTCCCAGCGGACAACAGAACACCACTGGTTGTAAACTCTGGGCAAATCCCTGTAGGACTGGATGTCATTTTTATAAAAATCACAGAATAACGTCTCTGAAGTAGGGCGCACACAGAGACGCTCCTCCAATTCGTTTAAGCCACCGTGGGTTACCCATGCCACCTCCGGCGCAAATCCCTCTACATGGTCTTTCTCCTTCTCCAACAGGCTTTCCGGAATAAACAAAGGAAGGTATACATTCTCTACACCAACTTCTTTGAAACGGGCATCCAACTGCTTCTGAATCAATTCCCAAATCGCATATCCTGCCGGTTTCAGAACCATACAGCCCTTTACACTGGTATAATCAATCAAATCTGCTTTTTTTACTACATCCGTATACCACTGGGCAAAATCCTCCTCCATGGAAGTAATCGCTTCGACTAATTTCTTTTCCTTTGCCATAATTTTTCTCCTCACTTTTATATCACTAATTAGGTAATTGTCTATACAACTAAAAAGATTGTATTGCAAATGCCATCCCTTGTCAAGAACTGAGAGCGGGCTGCTTCTCTGTTAAAATTCCTCTGCATCCAGAATTTCAAACGCCTTTCCCCATGGTTCCGTTTTAAATACCATGTGCTCTGCCGTAACCGGGTGGTCAAATTCCAGCCTTGTGGCGATCAGAGCAATCTGTCCTACATTTTTCGCCTTCTTTGAAGGATTGTACTTGCTATCGCCGTAAATCGGTACCCCGTGATGTGACATCTGGCAACGAATTTGATGATGACGCCCCGTTTCCAGTTCAATCAGCGCATAGGTATACACCCCCTGGTCCGTCTCCAGTTCATCCAGCACCTCAAAATGCAGCACTGCTTTTTTCGCACCCTTTGTATCTTTCGTACAAACCCGGCTCATATTGGTTTTCCCATCTTTCACCATGTAGTCCTCAAAAGTTCCCTCAAAGTCCGGCATGGAACCGCACAACACCGTCTGGTAAAATTTCACCATTCTGCCATCCTGCACCTGGCTGCTCAGATTTGCTGCTGCTTCCGGAGTTTTGGCAAACACCATGACCCCTCCTACCGGACGGTCCAGCCGATGCACAACGGCAAGGTACGGTTCTTCCAAAAGGGGAGTCCCCTTCTTTGCAGCCTGCTCAGCAATGCGGGTTTTTAAATACCCTGCCAGATCCCGGCTCATGCTCCGGTCACTCTGGGATGGCATTCCATCTGGTTTTACGCATACAACAATCGCATCATCCTCATGTAAAATCTCTGGTTTTTCCATCTTTCGCTCTCCTTTCCAAAAACAGCAGCAAATGCCAAAGACATCCGCTGCCATCAATTGTATCACTATGTATTCCGAAGTTACAATGATTTTCTACATGCCCTCGCCTAATGTAGCCACCATAACTGCTTTAATCGTATGCATCCGGTTCTCTGCCTCATCAAAAATGACATCCGCATGTTTCTCAAAGGTTTCCTCTGTAATCTCATTACCCTTGACAGCAGGCAGACAGTGCATTACTACCGTAGTATCCTTTCCTGTCTTTGCCATCATTTCTTCGTTGACCTGGTATGGCTTGAGCAGGGCAATCCGCTCTGCCGCCTTGTCTTCTTCTCCCATGGAGCACCATACATCGGTGTAAATACAGTCTGCTCCCGCAACCGCAGCATCCACATCCTCCGTAATCGTCAGGCTGGCACCGGAATCCTTCCCATAAGTTTTACAAAGTTCCACCAAATCCTCCCGGGGCCACAGGCTCTTCGGTGCCAGAATCGTGCAGTTGACACCCATTTTCGTACAACCAATCATCAGGGAGTTTGCCATGTTGTTGCGTCCATCTCCCACAAATACAAAATTCAGTCCTTTCAGTTCTCCAAACTGTTCCCGCAGTGTAAGGAAATCCGCCAAAATCTGAGTCGGATGGTAGTCATCCGTCAATCCATTCCATACCGGCACGCCAGAATATTTTGCCAGTTTTTCCACGTTTTCCTGCTTAAACCCACGAAATTCAATTCCGTCAAACATGCGTCCCAGAACCCTTGCAGTATCCTCCACGCTCTCCTTGTACCCCAACTGGATGTCATCCTTTCCCAAATACTCCGGATGGCCTCCTTCATCAATACATCCGATGGTAAAAGAGCAACGGGTACGGGTAGAGGGCTTTTCAAAAATCAAAGCAATATTCTTACCCTTTAAGGTATTACCTGTAATCCCTTTTTTCTTGTCTGCCTTCAGTTTTGCTGCCAGATTCAGTAAATAATCAATCTCCTCCGGAGTAAAATCTTTTAATGTTAAAAAACTTCTTCCCTTCAACGTCATAATTGTTCCACCTTTCTATTTCCCAATTGCCTATAATAATCTTGTAACTTTATTCATTTGAATGAATAGTTATGCATTATAACACTGTTTTCCCTTTCTGTCAACTACTCGGCTTTGCTCTCCTTCACCGCCTGACAGGTCACCTTCTCACCTTCATAGCCCACTTGACAGTTTCCACCTTCAGCCAGTTCCCCGAATAACAACTGCTCCACCAAAGCCGGTTTCACCTGTTCATCAATAACCCGCTGGATTTGTCTTGCACCGTACTCCCGGCTCATTCCTTTTTGGGCAATGTAGTTTTTCAATTCCCGGGAAAAAGTAATGTTTACCCGACGCTTTTTCAAATGGTCTGCCAAAAGTCCCAACTGCTTTTCTACAATTCTCTCTGCCATATCTTTATTCAATTCGTGGAATACCACAGTACCGCTGAGGCGGTTTCGAAATTCCGGTGAAAAAATCCGTTTCACTTCCTCTTCAATAGCTCCGGTATTCATTCCCCCTTCGCCAAAACCGATGACCGGCTTGCCCAAACGGGTTGCCCCCGCATTGGAAGTCATAATCAATATGACATTGCGAAAATCCGCTTTTCTCCCCTGGTTATCCCGCAACGTTGCATAATCCATTACCTGGAGCAGAACGTTGAAAATATCCGGATGTGCCTTTTCCACCTCATCCAGCAAAAGGACACAATGCGGCTTTTTACGGATGGCATCGGTGAGCATTCCGCCTTCTTCATATCCCACATACCCCGCCGGTGCCCCAATAAACTTCGCAACCGCATGTTTCTCCATATATTCGCTCATATCAAAGCGAACCAGTTCCACGCCCAGGCTGTCCGCCAGCGCTCTGGCAATCTCTGTCTTTCCCACTCCGGTAGGTCCGACAAACAGAAAACTGGCAACCGGTTTATTTTCCTCGTTCAGTCCTGCCCGGGACATGCGAATACAACGGCATACTTGCTGCACAGCCTCCTCCTGACCGAATACCCGGGAGCGCAGACGCTGCTCCAATGTCTTTAACTGCTCCGCTTCATCACTGGCAACACTCTGTTTCGGAATCTTGCATAACTTCGCCAGCACCTCTTCCAGCAATTCCTTCGTAACAACCCGGTTTGTAAGAACAGCACCACTGTCCTCTCCAAAAGAATCATCCAGATTCATCATTGCGCCTGCCTCATCCATCAAATCAATCGCCTTGTCCGGCCAAAACCGTTCATTTATATATTTCCCACTAAGCGACACCGCATATTGAAGTACCTCATCCGGGTAAACCACTTCGTGGAATTCCTCATAGTAGGGACGCAGCCCTTTTAAAATTCCCAGAGTTTCCTCTTTGGAAGGCTCCTTAATGTCTACATTCTGAAAACGGCGAACCATAGATTTACTCTGCTCAAAATGCTTTTTGTACTCATCGTATGTGGTCGCCCCAATAAAACGGATGTGTCCATTTGCCAAATAGGGTTTTAAAATGTTAGAAGCATCCAGCGAACCTCCACTGACTGCTCCGGCACCGATGACATTGTGAATTTCGTCTAAATACACAATGGGCTTTTCCTCTGCCGCAATGCCTTGAAGCACCAGTTTCATCCGTTTTTCAAAATCTCCCCGGTACTGGGTGCCCGCCACCATACTTCCCATATCCACCGCATATACTTTAGCATCCTTTAAGGAATCCGGAACATTGTCCTCCACAATCCGGCGCACCAGTCCATATGTGATGGCTGTTTTTCCCACCCCTGGTTCTCCGATGTGAAGGGGATTATTTTTACTTTTCCGGCAGAGAATGAGCATCGTCCGGTTCAGTTCTTCCTCTCTTCCAATGAGAGGAGTGTAATCTTCCTGCTCTACTACATCGTTGAGACAGGTAACATATTTTTTCCAGCCCTGCCTGCCACTGGAATTCCTCCTGCTGGAAGAACCAGAACCTTCTTCCAATTCCCCCTCATAGAAAGACAATCCCTCATCGTAATCCTCTTCTTCGCTCTCCTCATACTCCTCTTCCATATATGTGTCAAATTTGTCCGGTGCAATGCCGGAAAAATCGCCCTCATCATTCTCCACATAACACAGTTCAAAAAAGACATCATTGATGTTGACATTTTGCTCCGAAAGTAAATAAGTAGCATAACATTCCGGCAGTTGCATCATACCGAAAAACACATGGGGAAGTTCCAGAACGTCTTTTCCACTGGAATCTGCCTGAAGTGCTCCTCGTTCCAGCATTGCCTCAAATCCTCGGCTTAAATTTGCCCCATAGTCCTCCTGCTCTTCTGGAACCTGTTCATAATTCTTTTTAAAAAACTTTTTGATTTTTTTTCGCAGTTCCTCTGTGTCTCCTCCACACAGTTCATAGCATTCACTAAAAACTTCATCTTTTGTCAACACATAGAGAAAATGCTCTGGAGTCACAAACTCATGTCTCCATTTTTTTGCCGTGTCCACTGTGTCAAACAGCAGCTTCTGCAAACGCTCCGAAGTATCCATGCATTATGCCTCCTTCATCTCTACCCTAAAGGGGTAACCTGCTTCTCTGGCGAGAGCAATGGCTTTCGCCCGTTTGGATGCAGCAATGTCATAGGTATAACGACCCACCACTGCCTGCCCTCCTTTATGCACTGTGAGCATCAATTGAAACGCCTCCGCCTCAGACTTGTGAAATACCAGCATCAGTATCTGTACAACAAAATCCATTGGGGTAAAGTCATCATTATACATAATAATCTCATAATGATTCGGCTCCTTTTGTTTATACTGTGCTCTCTCTTTAAAGGCAGTACCGGAGCCTTCCTTTGCTTTTCCTGCCATGTTACCCCTCCTTTCCCATGCCAGTCAAATCTCTGACTACCTCGCCCGCAATCATCAACCCCACTACCGACGGTACAAAGGCAACACTGCCCGGCGTCTGTCTGCGGGAAGAAGAAGTTGTGTTCTCTGTTGTCTCCATCCCGGCTTCTTCTCCCTTCCTCTGGCAGGGAACCAGAGGTTTCTCTTTGGAGTATACCACCTTTAAGTGGTCAATATTCCGTTTTTTCAATTCCCGGCGCATCACCTTTGCCAGAGGACAGACGGAAGTCTCATAAATATCTGCCACCTCGAAAACAGCAGGATTCAATTTATTGCCCGCTCCCATGGAACTGATGATGGGGGTTTGGCAGCGGTTTGCCTGCTCTACCAGTTCCAATTTGCCACTTACCGTATCAATGGCATCCACAACGTAATCATATTTTGTAAAATCAAATTCACCCGCTGTTTCCGGCAAATAAAATGTCTGATAGGTATTTACCGTTGCCTCAGGGTTAATATCCAAAACCCGTTCCTTTGCCACATCCACTTTATAGCGACCAAGAGTAGAATGGAGCGCATAAATCTGCCGATTGATGTTACTCAGACACACTTTGTCATTGTCAATCAAATCCAATGTACCCACACCGCTGCGCGCCAGTGCCTCTGTCACATAACCACCAACACCGCCAACACCAAACACCGCTACCCGGCTGTCATGCAACTTCTGTATACAATTCTCTCCCAACAACAGTTCCGTTCTAGAAAATGGATGTTCCATACAATTCCTCCCTGCGTTTCCAGCAGAATCAGCAATTCAAAAATTCTCCCGCCAATGACACAAAAACCTCCCATCATAAGACGGGAGGTCTTTCCTATTCTGATGGTCTATAAATATTTTTTCAAATCCTCTACTTTATTCAATGCTTCCCACGGCAAAGCAATATCATTCCGTCCAAAATGTCCATAGGCTGCCGTCTGCTTGTAAATCGGGCGGCGTAAATCCAACATTTTAATGATGCCTGCGGGACGCAAATCAAAATTCTCACGGACAATCTCTACCAGTTGGTCCTCTGCAATTTTGCCTGTACCAAAAGTATCCACCATAATGGAAGTCGGTTTTGCCACACCAATCGCATAAGACAACTGAATCTCACATTTGTCTGCCAGTCCTGCTGCCACAATATTCTTCGCTACATAACGTGCCGCATAAGCCGCAGACCGGTCCACTTTCGTGCAGTCCTTTCCGGAAAAAGCACCGCCACCATGCCGGGCATAGCCACCGTAAGTATCTACAATAATCTTGCGCCCGGTCAGTCCACTGTCACCATGAGGACCGCCAATTACAAAACGTCCTGTAGGATTGATGAAGAACTTTGTCTCATCATCCACCAGTTCTGCAGGAAGTACCGGGTCAAAAACATATTTGCGAATATCCTCATGAATCTGCTCCTGGCTGACGGCTTCGTCGTGCTGGGTAGAAAGTACCACCGCCTCTAACCGGGTCGGATGTCCCTCTTCATCATATTCCACTGACACCTGAGTCTTTCCATCCGGACGCAGGTAAGGCAGTGTGCCATCCTTACGCACCTTTGTCAACTGAATTGCCAGTTTATGTGCCAGACTGATGGGGTAAGGCATATACTCTGGTGTCTCATTGGTAGCATAACCAAACATCATTCCCTGGTCTCCCGCACCAATCGCCTCAATTTCCTCATCTGACATCTGGTGCTCCTTTGCCTCCAAAGCCTTATCCACACCCATTGCAATATCGGAAGACTGCTCATCAATCGCAGTAATCACACCACAAGTATCGCAGTCAAAACCATATTTTGCCCTGTCGTATCCAATCTCCCGAATCGTTTCTCTGACCACATTCTGAATATCTACATAAGCATTTGTGGTAATCTCTCCCATAACAAGAACCAGTCCTGTGGTAATTGCGGTCTCACAGGCAACCCGGCTCATCGGGTCCTGCTCCAACAGAGCATCCAGAATCGCATCACTAATCTGGTCACAAATTTTGTCAGGATGTCCTTCTGTTACAGACTCTGACGTAAACAATCGTTTCTCCATGTTCATCCTCCTTCAAATTCATCATAAAAAATATATTTCTCTCGTTGAATTGCGAAGCAATCTGTCCAAAATTAAGAAAAACCGGCAGGAGCCGGATTGATTACATTGCTACCAATCCTCTTATTGCTCGATGTATCTGCGTGAAATGCCATCCTTATAAAACAGGAAAGGCATCTTAACTGCATTCACTCGCTCAGGTCGGCACCTTCCGCAGACTGCGGGGTTGCCGTGGCTTCTTCGTCCCTTCTGACTCCACCACTCTGAATAAGAGAAATATCTGCTATTAAGTTACGAACAAAGCATACTATACTTCTCTGCCTACGTCAAGCATAAATTATTGCTTTTTGTCAAAGAATCCAGTATACTTAATATATAATTACAATAAGGGTCAAAGGGGATATTTTTATGAAGAAAATCAGAGTCAGTATATATAACATTAAACCAGGAATGCGCGCTGCCGGGGATGTATATTCCTCCACTGGCCAACTTTTGGTTCCCAACGGTGCAACTTTTACAGATGAGACTCTGGAGCGTCTGAATCTGTATTCAATTCCCTTTGTAACTATTTATGCCGACGAGGACAATGCAGAATCCGAACAGGTACTGCCTGCCAATGCAAGTTATGCAGAACGGATTAAGAACAGTACCGAATTCCAGCATTTCCAATCGGAGTTCACGAATTCCCTGAGCGATGTGAACCAGTCTCTCCAGCATATTGTGACCTCCAGTGAGGACATCGACGTAGATGCTCTTTTGGAACAGACCACTCATCTGCTCACTCACGGCTCCACTACCATCGGTATTCTGGACATGGTCAATAACCTGCGTAGTTAT
>JAQXNR010000043.1 GCA_029098105.1 Lachnospiraceae bacterium | reverse complement strand
GTCATCATAAAAAATTTCGGACATACCATCGCCGTCCCTTCTAATGTTCATCCTTTTTGATAATATATGATACCTGAGGACTTTGCAACCATTTCATTTAGTTGCACAAAAAAATGCAAACTGATGTTGTACTCTTGTACTAACAGATAGGTAACCAATAAGAAAGCCTGGCAGGGAGGAATGTATGATGAATAAAAAGAGTGGAATTTATGAAAAAAAATTAGGAATGGGAATACTGATTCTTCTGGTGATGTTGCTGGTGTGCGGATTTGCCCACATGCAGAATGAAATGGGAAAGGCGCAGCAGGAACTGTTGGAATGCGATGAGGCGAAGGTATTGGCCAATTACTGTCAAGCGAGACAGGCAATGGATGAAAACAATATGTCTGCCACGATTTTGGCAAAGGAATATATGGACCAGATTTCGGATGAATACCAGGGCAGTTACTATGAGGAAATCCGGCTTTACAAGCAATATGTTGAGAATGTACTGGAAGGGTATAAGCAGAATATTCGCACCCGTCAGGTACAGATTGAAAAAAAGCAGCAGGAACTGGCAAAGTTTCAATGAACTGACCGGGGCAATTACATAGAATCAGGGAAAAGACACATACTAACGGTAAGTATGTGTCTTTTTTTAAGGCGTGAGGAGGTAGTTTGATGAGTAAAAAGGTATTGATTCTGGGAAATGGAGTTGCCGGGTTTACGGCAGCGGCAACGGTGCGGGAGCAGGATGCAGAATGTGAAATTGTGATGATGACGGTAGAGGGAGAGCGGTTTTACAATCGGATGTTGTTGTCAAAAGCACTGGCGGATGAGAAGATGCTGAAGGATATTTATATGGAGGATGAAAACTGGTATCGGGAGCATCGGATTGTAAACTTGTTGCATTGCCGGGTTGTTTCCATTTGTCCGGAGAAAAAATATGTGGAATACGAAGATGTCTGTGAGACCGCAGTGACAGCATCGGACAGCGGAGCCCCGGTGGAAAGCCGGAAACGGGAGAACTATGACATTTTGATTTATGCGCTGGGAGCTCATGCCATGATTCCTGCAATTCCCGGAGTGGAGCAGAGAGGAGTGATGGCACTTCGCACCATTGCGGATGCAAAACGGGCTCAGGAGGAGTTGGTTAAGGCACACCGGGTTGTCGTAATCGGAGGGGGGATTCTTGGACTGGAGGCCGCATGGCAGTGCCGCCACGCGGGAAAAGAAGTTGTCATTATAGAAGCAGAGGAACTTCTCATGGGAAAGCAACTGGATGAAGAAGGCAGTGAGTTTTTGCAGCACCTTTTGAAAGACAAAGGTATTTCAGTTATGACCGGAAAAACAGTGATGGAAATTTTGACAGATTTGGAGCGGGCAGCAATTTCTGGTGTGCTGGTGGCGGATAGCGTTCAAGACACAAGCCGGCATGATATTGCGGGAGTTACAGAATCCGCCGCCACCCAGCAGACGATTTCCTGTGACATGGTGCTTGTTGCCTGTGGGATTGTGCCCAATACGAAACTGGCGATGGAGAGTGGACTGGGAGTAGGCAGAGGCGTCATTGTGGATGAGCATATGCATACGACTTCGTCGGGAATTTATGCCTGCGGTGACTGTGCACAGTTTAAGGACTGCCGGGAAATTCACGGACTTTGGGGAGAAGCGAAAAGTATGGGAGAGACAGCGGGGAAGAATGCAGCAGCGGCACTGCGGGGGGAAACGGAAAACGAAGTGTATGAGCAGGGGAGAGCGGCCTTTTATTTTAAAGGATTGGACACCGTTATTTTTTCTATTGGGCAAACGGCAAAGCGGCAGGACAGTTTAACCGACTGGTCTATTCGCCGGGGCATTGAACATGAGCAGTACCGGGATGCTTCTGCGGGGAAATATGAAAAGTACTATTACCATAACGAGACACTGGTGGGGGCGATATTAATCGGTGCTCCGGAAAAAATCGGAGAGGTAAATGAGAAAATCGGAGTGCTTCGAACATCCTCTAAAGTTTGCGAAAAAAGTTAATTGGTGCTATGCTATTTAGAGAACTTAGGGAATGCTGATGAAGAAAGAAGTAAAATGAAAAATGAAGGATAGAAAATATGAAATGGATATGTGCAGCGGTCCGATTTTGAAAAAAATGCTGCTGTTTACCCTGCCTCTCATGTGTTCCAGCATATTGCAGTTACTGTTTAATGCGGCAGATATTGTGGTGGTAGGGAGATTTGCTGGAGACCATTCTCTGGCTGCGGTAGGTGCCACCACCTCTCTGATTAATCTGTTGACAAATTTGTTTGTGGGACTTTCGATTGGCGCGAATGTGCTGGTAGCCCGTCTCTACGGGGCAGGGCACCCGAAAGAGGTGGAGAAGGCGGTGCATACTGCCATGGTGATGAGTTTCTATAGTGGTATTCTATTGACCGTAATGGGTATTGTTGGGGCAAAACAGATACTTCTCTGGATGCAGACTCCAAAAGAGGTGTTACCTCTGGCGACTCTGTATTTGAGAGTGTATTTTGCGGGAATGACTGCCACTATGATTTATAATTTTGGCAGTTCGATATTGCGGGCTGTGGGTGATACCCGCCGTCCCCTCTATTATTTGCTGGGGGCAGGGGCTTTGAATGTGGTATTGAACCTGTTTTTTGTCATTGGACTGCATCTGGATGTAGCGGGAGTGGCATTGGCTACGGTGTTGTCCCAGTGCGTTTCTGCGGGACTGGTACTGCGGTGTATGATGAAAGAGCAGGGGGCAGTACATCTGTCGTTGCGGAATTTACATATTGAGGGTGACAAGTTTTTACGGATTTTACAAATTGGACTGCCTGCGGGATTACAGGGAATTATATTTGCCCTTTCCAATGTGGTGATTCAATCTTCCATCAACTATTTTGGTTCGATTACCGTAGCGGGAAATTCTGCCGCAGCAAATCTGGAGGGATTTGTCTATTTTGCAATGAATGCATTTTACCAGGCTACTATGTCTTTTACCGCGCAGAATATGGGAGCCGGGAAATACCAGCGAATTGACCGGATTGTAGTGACCGGGCAGGTCTGCGTGTTTGTGACCGGACTGGTTCTGGGGAATCTTGTAGTGTTGTTGGGACATCCTCTGCTCTCCATCTATTCTTCTACCCCTGCAGTCATCGATGCAGGTATGCGCCGGCTCAATGTCATTTCCCGGACGTATGCGCTATGTGGTATGATGGAAGTTATGGTGGGAGTGCTGCGGGGAATGGGTTATTCGGTACTGCCTACTCTGGTTTCCCTGATTGGTGCCTGTGGATTGCGTTTGCTGTGGATTGCCACCATATTTCAAATTCCATCTATGCATAATGTAACTGTGCTTTACCTGTCCTATCCGGTGACATGGAGCATTACAGTAGCAGTACATGTAATTTGTTTTTTAATTATACGAAGGAAACGCTGGCGGCAATATAATGGAAAAGAAGGCGAGGAATAACGGATGAGAATCAGTATTTGTTGTGTGGGAAAAATAAAGGAATCTTATTTTCGGGATGCGGTGGCAGAGTACCAGAAGCGGCTTGGTAGATATTGTAAACTGGAAATTCTGGAAGTGGCAGATGAAAAAACACCAGACCGCGCCAGTGAAGCCGAGGAGGAGGAAATCAGGAAAAAGGAGGGGCAGCGTCTTTTGAAAAATATTCGGGAGGATGCCTATGTAATTGCTCTGGCAATTGAGGGGAAATCTCTGGATTCGGTCCAGTTGTCAAAACGAATAGAGCAGTTGGGAATAAATGGGGTGAGCCATATCCAGTTTGTGATTGGAGGTTCTCTTGGATTGCATGAGAGCGTGTTGCGGCGGGCGGATGGAAAACTCAGTTTTTCCGCCATGACATTTCCCCACCAGTTGATGCGGGTTATTTTACTGGAACAGATTTACCGCAGTTACCGGATTATGAATGGTGAGCCATATCATAAGTAGGGTGATTAAATTCCTCAGTATAGTTTATTTTGTTGAAAAGGGTGGCAGTTTTGTCACCTTTTTAATCTTTAAAACTGTTTTTTGGTTGATAGTTTCAAGAAAAGAGGATATACTAACAATGTAAGGAAAGTAAGGAATACATTACTTTTGAAAGGAGGATTGGCTATGGAATTAGCAAAAGTAACATCAAAAGGTCAGGTGACTATCCCTGTGGAAATTAGAAAAAAACTAGGAATAAAGAATGGAGATAAGGTATTATTCATGGAGGAAGCTGGAAGAGTGTATATGATGAATTCTTCGATGGATGCACTTCGTGAAGCTCAGAGAGCATTTGCTGGTGAGGCAGAAAGACTTGGTCTTGAAAATGATGATGATGTTATGGCAATGATTAAAGAGCTCAGAAACGAAAGTGTGGTGAAGTAGATGAGAATTATGCTTGATACAAATGTGCTGACATCAGCATTGCTTTTTCCAGGCGTAAAGATGGATGCAATGATGAACAGCATATTTACACAGCATCAACTTGTATTATCATCTTATGTGGTTGATGAGTTGAAGGGTGTTGTCAGACGGAAGTTCCCCAAAAAAGAATCAACAATAGAAAAGTTGTTAATGACAATGAGTTTTGAATATGTATATACTCCAAGCGAGATAGAAAGTGGCCTTTTTGATATCAGAGATATTAAGGCTTATCCTGTGTTGTATACTGCAATTATTGAAGATGTGGATATATTAATTACAGGAGACAAAGATTTTGCAGATATAGATATTGATAAGCCGGAGATAATGAATCCGACAAAATTTATGGAACGATTTCTTTAAGTTTTTTGTTAGATAATGGATTACAATGCAAACCTCAGTACAAGCACCTCAGTGGAATTTTACTGAGGATAGAGATTCTGTTTTGGCGTTACAGTGAGCCATATCATAAGTAGTGACTATAATATAAAGGAGATATAGTATTTCATAATGCTATATCTTTTTTTATGGTGCAATCAAACTAAAAGTTATGACATTATGTAAGTGTAAGGACAAAATTTCATCGATGAAAAAACTTATGACGTAGGAGAAGAGTATGAATTCTGAACAGATAGAAATATGCATAAATGAATACGGTGATGATATTTACAGATTTTGCTGCTTTTTGACCGGCAGCCGTGACTTGGCAGACGAGTTGTATCAGGAGAGTTTCTTAAAAGCGATTGAAAAGGGAAACGATGTTAATGGGTTAGAAGCGAAAAATTTCCTGATTGGAATTGCAGTTAATTTATGGAAAAATATGTGGCGTAAAGAGAAAAGAAGGCAGAAAATAATAGTTCCCGTGGAATTTAACGGAGACTATATGTCTGAACCAATAATAGAGAATAGTACGCCATATGTTCAGAATCCACTTGATTCCTATATTAGTAATGAGATGACTGATATGGTTTCAAAAGTGGTAAATGAATTGCCAGATAAATATCGGATAGTTGTATTGATGTATTACAGTGTTGATATGACAACACAGGAAATAGCTGATGAACTGCATATTAGCAAGGGAACTGTTACGAGCAGGTTAAAAAGAGCAAGAGATAGGATTAAAAAAAGTATGGAGGATAGTGGATATGAAATATGATTTAGATACATTATTAAAAACAACATATCACAATGGTGAGTTACCAACAGACCATCTTAATCAGACCGTTTTGCATAGTGTAGAGGAGTGTGAGCGTATGAGACAGGTAGAAAGTAAAAATAAAAAAGAAGTCAGAAACGGCAGCGGGCGAAAATTGGCAAGGGTTGCAGTGGTAGCAATGTTAATTGGGAGTATTGGGTACATTGGAGCCAGTGCAGCCGGATATGTGAAACCGATATCTGAGGTGTTTCAGTCTATTTTTCACAGTAATGAAGAAACTGCAGAATTGGCAGATTCCATGGGGCATTTTGTTGGTTTGTCACAGACCAATGATGGAGTAAAGATTACAGCAGATGCAATGATTGGTGATGGACAGACATATGCCGTTGTTTTTAACATTGAAAAAGAGGACGGTACTGCATTTGATTTTGCCAATGCTGTTTTTGACGAAGACGGAACTTTGAAAATTAACTCTGAAGGAATTGCAGAAAAGTCTATTGCATTTCAAGCAATAGACGAAAAGGTATCGTCTGAAAATTATAGCAGTTTAATATATTTTTATGATGAAGATTCCAAAGATTCAGCTATTCAGATGGTTTCCATTTTTGATTGCGAAAATGTAGAAAAAGGGGATTCGTTAACACAGAAGTTTACAGATTTAGCACTTTATGATGCAGAAAAAGATGATTATTCTATGATTGCAAAGGGGACATGGGAGTTTAAGTATTCTTTAAATTTTGATGATACACAGGTGGTTGCCTTGGAAAAACAGAATGTTACATTAGGTTCACTTTCAGCAACACAGGGCAACTGCCGGGTATCTCCAATTGCATGTATTATGAAATTTGTTATTTCAAAAGCGGAATATGATACTAATTATAAAGAAAAGGATGAGGCTGAAGATATAATTGGACCATTTGCATTTCGACGTGATGTAGAAAACCAGGGAATTTATGTCAATCTGAGTAATGGGGAAAAGATAGAAATATCAAAGGAAGAGGATTTACAATGTGAATTCGATGATGAAACTGGTTTTGGTGAGGTTACAATTAAAAAAGTATTTAATAAAGTTATTCCTGTAGAAAACATCGAATCTGTTTCAATCGGAAATCAGAACTTTTCCATTAAAGATTAGCAGATAGATACTAAGATTGAGAACAATACTTAACTTCATATTCAGTTTTCTTTTTTCAGTGTCCAGAAATGAGCAGGCGTCTAATGCATTGTCCAAAGAGTTGCCAAGTACAATGTATAAATCCGCTGCAGTCATAGAAATTTGTCTGGCGTTGGCTACGATTGGAACAATATTTTATGGTTATGTTACATACAGCAGAGCCAAAAGTGATGCGGAGCAGCAATTTTATAAAATCAGGGAGTAGACCGCCGATTGTTTTACCGATTGCTTAATAATCTCGTTCAAAATGCTGCCAAATATGCTTTGGAAAATAGTACAATAACGGTTGTGTTGGAACAGGAATACCATCATCTCGGTGGTCGGATTTCTATCAAAAATGCCAGTGAGCCTTTGAGTTTGGAATTCTGCCGTAAAGCATTTGAGCCTTTTGTAAAGGGGGATACTGCCCGGGGCGGTCAAAATGGTTCTGGCATAGGCCTTTCCATAGTAAAGGAGATATGTGATGCCCATCTAATGTCCTGCTATATGGAAAGTGATGAGGAGAGTGTTACTGTGACGGTCGTGATATAATTATGTTTGCAATTTAATAAAACCATGGTATAATAACAGTGTTTTATAACACTGTTATTATTTTGTTGGAAGGAGATTATGGAATGCCGCCCAGAGCAAAATTTACAAGAGAAGAGATTGTGCAGACTGCATTTGATATGACAAGGGAGAAAGGATTTGACAGCGTAACAGCCAGAGAACTGGGGAAACGGCTGGGTACTTCGGCAACTCCTATTTTTACTGTATTTCAGAATATGCACGAAGTGCAGCAGGAAGTCCGCAGACTGGCAATGCAGGAATTTGAAAAGTATGTGGCAGATGCCCTGAATTACACTCCGGCGTTTAAGCAGTTCGGTGTGCAGATGATTCGGTTTGCTACGGAAGAACCATATTTGTTCCGGATTCTCTACATGGAAGTCAATGAGGAGAGCAAGTCTTTTGATGCGATGCTTCAGGAATTGGGAGATACTGCACAGGTATGTATTGATGTGATACAAAAGGATTATGATGTGTCACACCAGGATGCAGAACATTTATTCCAGCAGACGTGGATTTATACGTTTTCCATCTGTGTGCTGCTTGTCAATAAAATATGCTATTTCACCCAGGAACAGATTATGGATATGCTCGGATTGGAATTCCAGGGGGCATTGATGCTGTTGAAGTCGGGACAATACGAACAAATAGGGGTTGCACCCCAAAAAGCAAGTAATAAAATAATCTAAGAAAGAAGGAAAGGTAATATGGAAGAAAAGTTTTTTTATGAAAATGAAGCGCGGGTAACAGAAACAGCGGTGAAGGTGCTTAGATGGTTGATGGTGGTATTTCCGCTATTGATTATACTTTCCATTGCTGGAATTTTCCAATCGGAAATAAAGAATCTGATTCTGCTTACTGCGGTTGCATTGGTGGTTACGATGGGACCTACATTGGCATATAAATTACATACACCGATTGGGGCGATGAAGTATATCTCTGCCATTGCACTGGAGACCTTGGTTGCACTGATGGCAACGGATTCTACCATCGGTATTTATATGACCTATACAATTGGTATGGTATTCAGTATTTTTTACTATGACAAAAAATTTACATTGCGGATTTCTGTAATCAGTTATGTTTTGCTGGTTGCTTCTCTTTACTTCCGCTCTCTTTCTGTACAACAGATTGAATTTGAGACGAGTTTTCTTTGGTTTTTCAGCCGGTCTCTCGGCTTTTTGTTAGAGACCATTGTTATGAGTATTATTTGCGTAAAGATTGCGGATGTATCTCATAATATGCTTGTGAAGTTTGCAGACACCCAACAGACAGCAGACCTGGTGGAACAGTGTCAGAATGCTTCCAAAGAATTGAGCAGTGTAGTCGACAAGTTGGAGACTTGTATTCACGAATTTGCCAATACCAATGAAGTCATTACCGATTCTGCAAAGCTTACGCTGGAAGATTGTAACAGTAGTTTTCAGTTTGCAGATTCCGTTTGTACTTCAATGGGTGAGTTAAATGGAACGGTTGATGTGATTGTGGACAATACGGAGCAGATGCTTTCTATTTCCCGGGAAACGACAGAAAAAATGAAGGGTTACATCGGGCTTATGGAGAAAACAACGGATGATATGCAGGTAATTGAACAATCGGCATACCAGACGGAGCAGTCGATTACAAGTCTGGAATCCGGTATTCAGGGAATTTCTGAATTTGCCACTACGATTGCAGGCATTACAAGCCAGACGAATCTGCTTGCTCTGAATGCTTCCATAGAAGCGGCAAGAGCAGGGGAAATGGGAAAAGGTTTCAGTGTAGTAGCGGAAGAGGTGAAACTTTTGGCAGAAAATTCAAAAGAAGCCAGCGATGCGATTACGGGAATCATAGAGAACATTGTTTCTTTGCTGCACGAGGTGCGGGTTTCCAATAAAGAAAATTTAAACAATATAAAAGATGGAATTGAAAAACTGCATGAGGTGGGGACAGAGGCGGAAAAACTAGGTACCCTTCAGACGGAATCCGTGGAAAAGGCAAAGATGGTAGCCGCTTCCAGTCAGGATACGATGGAGCACAGCAAAAAAGTGCTGCAAATGGTGAACCAGATGCAGACACTTTTGGAAAATACACTGAATCAGGCAAATCAGATTGTGCAGGAATCTGCAACGCAGAAGGATGTTACAGGCGAAGTAGAAGGCTCCTTCCATCAGGTTAATGATGTGTCAAATAGTTTGCTTGAGATAAGCAGGTAATCCTTACTTATAGTAAAGTGGAAGAAAGCGGGGGAAAATGATGAAGATTTTAATAATCCATGGACAGAGTCATGAAGGCAGCACTTGCATGGTGGCAAGGGAACTTGCAAAGAAGGTTGGAGGAACGGTACAGGAGTTTTTCTTGCCGCGGGATTTTGCCAAGTCTTGCATGGGATGTTTTACCTGTTTTCAGACTGACTTATGCAATTGTCCTCATTACAAAGAATTAGAGCCTTTAGAAAAGGCAATTTTGGATGCGGATCTTCTCATATTGGAAAGTCCGGTTTATGTGTACCACGCCACAGGGCAAATGATGAGTTTTTTAGATCATTTCGGAACCTGGTGGGTGGTTCACAGACCCATGCCGGAAATGAGTGGAAAACAGGCGGTTGCAATCAGTACTGCTGCCGGTGGGGGTATGAAAAGTACAGTAAAAGATATGACAGATAGTCTTGAGATGTGGGGAATTCATAAGGTATATGGACTTGGTGTGGGAGTACAGGCGACTTGTCCCAGTGAGATTCCTGATGGCATTATGAAGAAGATACATAGAAAAACGGATAAACTGGCACATCAGATTCAGAAAAATGCGGATAGTCGAGGATACAATGCCCGGGCGAAAAAATGGTTTTATTTGATGCGTCTTGCCCACAAACATTTTCCACCTGCACAGCCGGATTATGGGTATTGGGATGAAAGAGGCTGGCATGAGAAGAACAGACCATGGAAGCGGGTTTAGATAGAGGCACATCA
>JAQXNR010000042.1 GCA_029098105.1 Lachnospiraceae bacterium | reverse complement strand
TTTCGTGAAATTTCGGGTTATAAAGGGGCTGAAATGCCGAAAAAAAACTATACGAAAATTATTGATTGTGATAGAATAAGGGATACGTTGGTGGTTCGTTACAGGCGTCCCGGTGATTTTATTGTAGTTGACCGGGAGGGTCATAAGAAACCACTGAAGAAATATTTTATTGATGAGAAAATACCCAAACACATGAGAGAACACATTCCTATAGTCTGCGATGGCAACCAGGTCGTCTGGATTGTGGGAGAGCGGTTGAGTCCGGAATACTATGTGACAGAACAAACAAAATCTGTGGTGGAGATGGTATTTCATGCTGACCGGCAGGAATAACAGGGGAGAGTTCGCCGGGGTGGAAGGAGAGAACATGGAACAGAAGGATCATATTAAAGTGTTGTTTTCTGAGGCAGAGGTGGATGCCCGTATTCGGGATTTGGGAGCACAGATTAGTGCAGATTATGCTGGTAAGGAACTGCATCTGATTTGTATTCTCAAAGGAGGCGCTTTTTTTGCCTGTGAATTGGCAAAGCGGATTACGATTCCGGTGTCCATTGATTTTATGTGTGTTTCCAGTTATGGGAATGAGAAATCATCCTCGGGGATTGTAAAAATAGTAAAGGATTTGGATGATCCGCTGGAAGGGAAGGATGTTTTGATTGCGGAAGATATTATTGATTCCGGCAGGACGTTGAGTTACCTGATTCCGGTTTTGCATAAGCGCAATCCGAAAAGTATTGAAATCTGTACGCTGTTGAACAAACCAGAGCGCAGGGAGACAGATGTTTTTGTAAAATATACGGGATTTTCAATTCCGGATGAATTTGTAGTGGGTTATGGTCTGGACTATGCCCAGAAATATCGCAATCTTCCATATATAGGAACGATGGAAGAATAGAAAGGAGAACAAGTTGAACAAAGGAGCAAGAGCTGGTATCGGTTTTTACCTTGCCATTCTGCTGATTGCCATTATTGGTATTTATATGTATTATGAGAGTATGCAGAATCAGGTAGAAGAGTATACCATCAATCAATTTCAAAGTGATTTAAAGGAAGGAGAGGTTTCCCGGGTTGTTTTAAAACAGAATGAGGAAGTACCTACCGGTGTGGTTAACGTGTCCTTCCGGAAAGGGTCTTCCCGATCCTTTTATGTGTCTGATGTGAATATAATCACAGAACAGATTTTGGCAGATTACCCGGATGTAAAGGTATATATTAGTGATGTGGACAGACCGGGAATGTTGGCGCAGATTTTACCCTATATTATTATTGGCGGTATCTGTATTTTCCTGTTTATGATGATTACTTCCCAGAGTGCTGGCGGTGGCGGCGGCAATAAGGTTATGGGCTTTGGCAAGAGCAAGGCAAAGATGACTAATGGAGAGGAAATCAATGTAGACTTTACAAAGGTGGCGGGACTTCAGGAGGAAAAGGAAGAAGTCAAGGAGATTGTGGATTTTCTGAAAGAACCCCAGCGTTTTGTAGAGGCAGGTGCCCGGATTCCCAAGGGCGTGATTCTGGTAGGTCCTCCTGGCACTGGTAAGACTTTACTGGCAAAGGCGATTGCGGGAGAGGCAAAGGTTCCTTTCTTTAGCATTTCCGGTTCTGATTTTGTGGAGATGTTTGTCGGTGTCGGTGCAGCGAGAGTGCGGGACTTGTTTGAGGAAGCCAAAAAGAACGCACCTTGTATTATTTTTATAGATGAGATTGATGCAGTGGCACGCCGCAGAGGAAGTGGTCTCGGTGGTGGGCATGACGAGCGGGAACAGACTTTGAACCAGATGCTGGTGGAGATGGACGGTTTTGGTGTGAATGAAGGAATCATTGTGATTGCCGCAACCAACCGTGTAGATATTCTGGACCCGGCTATTTTAAGACCGGGACGGTTTGACCGTAAAATTGCGGTAGGTAAGCCGGATGTAAAGGGCAGAGAGGAAATCCTTGCGGTGCATACCAGAGACAAGTCACTGGCGGAGGATGTGGATCTTCACCAAATCGCCAGAACGACAGCGGGGTTCGCCGGAGCAGATTTGGAAAATCTCATGAACGAGGCTGCCATTTATGCTGCCCGGGATATGCGTCGGTTCATTAAGAAAGAAGATATTGACAGAGCCTTTATAAAAGTTGGAATCGGTACGGAGAAAAAGAGCCGTCTTGTGCCGGAGAAAGAGCGTAGAATTACGGCATACCATGAAACCGGGCATGCAATATTGTTCCATCTCCTTCCTGATGTAGGACCGGTTTATACCGTTTCCATTATTCCTACAGGAATGGGGGCAGCAGGCTACACCATGCCATTACCGGAGAATGACAATGTGTTTATGACCAAAGGGAAAATGCTGCAGGACATTAAGGTCAGCCTGGGAGGGCGAATTGCAGAGGAATTGATTTTTGAAGATATTACTACTGGTGCTTCCCAGGATATTAAGCAGGCAACAGCATATGCCCGTGCTATGGTTACCAAATACGGTATGTCGGAAAAACTGGGACTCATTAACTATGAGAGTCAGGAAGAAGACGAAGTATTTCTCGGTCGGGATTTAGGGCATGCGAGACCCTATGGCGAGGCGATTGCAAAGGTGATTGACGAGGAAGTGAAACGGATTGTGGACGAGTGTTACCAGGATGCCAAGGCGATTATTATGGAGCACATGGATGTTTTACATCGCTGTTCCGAGTTGTTATTGGAGAAGGAGCGCATTGACCAGACAGAATTTGAAGCATTATTTGTAGGTTAGTCAATAGCACCTACAGCGGAAAGAATCGTTAAAATTTCAAAAAAACTGCAATAAATTAGCAAATAAGCCAAAACTTATTTGCTTTTTTTTTCTATATGAGATATTATTAAAAGTGTGTGTTTATGCTTTTGCAGAATAGGAGGGTAACCGGATTTCCGGTGTAGTTTATGGAGTTTCATATAAATACTGCCAACATGGCAAATAGCTTGAAAAAACGATTTTATATTTACAATACCATGCCAGCATTGAATACGGAGGCTCTGTTTTCTGACGGCACCAGTTTTTACCGGAATCCACCGGAGCCAACGGTAAATGACAAGGTTACGATTCGTTTTCGGGCGGCAAAAGACAATGTCAGCCAGGTGTTGTTGTGTTTTCGGGATACCAAGCAGAAGATGCGACGGGCGTTTTCTGACCGACTTTTTGACTATTATGAGGGAACGATTCCACCTTGTAAGGAACTGACGGAATACTATTTTGAGGTGTATTCCGGCAAAAGTTTCTGTTATTACCATAAGCGGGGGGTGGACAGGGAATATAACGGATATTACAATTTTAAGATTGCGCCGGGCTTTACGACTCCGGACTGGGCGAAGGGCGCCGTTTTTTACCAGATTTATGTGGACCGGTTCTGTAACGGAGACAAGAGTAATGATGTGGTAGATAATGAATATATATATATCGGACAGCCTGTACACCAGGTGAAGGATTGGGAGCGTTACCCCCAGGAGATGGATGTACGGGAATTCTATGGCGGGGATTTGCAGGGCGTCATGGACAAACTGGACTACATTCAGGGACTGGGTGTGGAAGTGATTTACCTGAATCCTATTTTTGTATCTCCTTCGAATCACAAATACGATATTCAGGATTATGACTATATAGATCCTCATTTTGGAAAGATTGTTGTGGATGAGGGAGAAGTGTTGCCAGAAGGGGCAGAGAGCAATGAGGAGGCAACAAAATACATTTCCCGTGTTACCAACAAGGCAAATCTGGAGGCGAGCAACCAGTTGTTTATAGAACTGGTAGAGGAGATTCACCGTCGGGGGATGAAGATTATTCTGGACGGTGTATTTAACCATTGCGGTTCTTTTAATAAGTGGCTGGACCGGGAGCGCATCTATGAGAAACAGGAGGGCTATCATAAAGGTGCCTATGTAGATGAGAACAGTCCTTACCATACTTTTTTCCAATTCTATGAAGATGGAGAGTGGCCGTACAATACGGCTTATGATGGCTGGTGGGGACACGATACGTTGCCGAAACTGAATTATGAGGGCAGTGACAAACTGTACCAGTATATTTTAGATATTGGACGCAAATGGGTTTCTCCTCCCTACAATGTGGATGGCTGGAGACTGGATGTGGCGGCAGATTTGGGACATTCTGAGGAATATAACCATCAGTTCTGGAGAGATTTCAGAAAGGCTGTGAAGGAGGCCAATCCCAATGCCATCATTCTGGCAGAGCATTATGGAGACCCGGGAAGCTGGTTGATGGGAGACCAGTGGGATACGGTTATGAATTATGACGCTTTTATGGAACCGTTGACCTGGTTTTTGACGGGAATGGAGAAGCACAGCGATGAATTCCGGGGAGATTTGCTGGGAAATGCAGATTGCTTCCGAGGAGCCATGGATCACCATATGACCCGGTTCCATACGAATTCCCTTCAGGTAGCGATGAATGAGTTGTCAAACCATGACCATTCCCGTTTCTTAACCCGGACCAACCGGAAGGTGGGAAGAACTGCATCTCTGGGACCAGAGGCAGCAAATGAGAATGTCAATAAAGGGGTCTTGAGAGAGGCGGTTGTCATGCAGATGACGTGGCCCGGCGCGCCTACCATCTATTATGGGGATGAGGCGGGTGTCTGTGGATGGACGGACCCGGACAACCGACGCACATACCCTTGGGGGCATGAGGACAAGGAACTGATTCGGTTTCATCAGGACATTATAAAGTTACACAAACAGAGCAGTGCGTTGAAGACCGGTTCCCTCAAGACCATATATGGAGCACACAAAGTATTGGTCTATGGTCGTTTTGATACAAATGAGAAATATGTAGTGTGTATTAACAATAACTATGAAGATGTGGAAGTGGATCTTCCGGTATGGCAGTTGGGGATTTTTCACGGCATGGTGCTGGGCCGTGTCATTGAAACCTCGGAGGAGGGGTATACGATGGAGCCGGCAGTTTATGAAGTGAAAAACAATATACTTCACATTTCATTACACAAGATTTCAGGATTAGTATTAAAAACTTTATAGTTTCTTGGATGGAGGGAAAGCTATATGAGTAGTCCAGATAAAGGACAGTGGAAATTTTGGCTGTTTATACTATTTGATGTAATTGCATTGGTTATTATTGGTGCGTTATTGTTTCGTACATTTTTTCCAAAAGAACCGGAAGTGGTAGAACTTTCTTATGAGCAGCCGATGCTTGTAGAGGAACCACAGATGATGGAGCATATTCAGGAGTTGATTGCCAAAGGGGTCGCAGAGCAGAATAAGGAGCGGTTCCAGCACTCTGTATTTTTGGGGGATTCTCTTACGGAAGGATTGTCCATTTATGGCTATGTGAAAACTTCAAATGTAGTTGCCCAGAAAGGATTAAGTATTGAACGGGCAATGAAAAAAGTGAATACGATTGCAAAGAAAAAACCGCAGTATGTATTTGTTATGCTGGGCATCAACGATTTGAATTTTGCCACATATAGTATGGATGATATTGAGGAAAATTACCGGAAACTGGTGAAGAAACTGCACCGGAAACTGCCGGATGCCAAGATTTATGTGCAGTCGCTGCTACCGGTGACAAATTCCTTCCAAAAAGAGCACAAGCGGCTTTCCAATAAACGGATTAACGCACTGAACAAGCGCCTGAAAAATTTGAGTAAGGATTATAAATACACCAGTTATGTAGATATTCATAAATTGTATGTGAACAAAAAGGGATGTCTTTCTTCTAAGATTAGTTCCGATGGCTATCATCTGAAAATGGATGCCTACCAGAACTGGGTAGAGTATGTTAAGGGTGAGATGAAGGAATAAGGAAATAAAAAAAAGAAAGTCCCCCTCCGGTGCATAGCACCTACGGCGGACGGAAATAGGAAGAGTCCCCCTCCGGTGCATAGCACCTACGGCGGACGGAAAGAAAGGGATGGAAGGAATGAATAAATTAAGTAAAAAACAGTTGATTGCTCTCTATGTATTAACTGCTGTTATTTTTGTATGCCTTATTGGTGCGGTTGTGGTAATGCGTCAGAATGCAGGAAAACAGGACCAGACACAGAAACAGCCGGATGTCACGACGCAGCAGAAGGCACAGACAGAGGAAGCGGGGGAGTCAGCAGGGGAAACCGAAGCAAAGAGTGTTGCGGATATGCTGACAGAACTGACTCCGATGTTGGGACTTTCTACCACCAGTTCTCTGGATGGGGAAAAAATTGCCTACTATTACGAGGTGAAGGAAGAGGATATGGAGGAATGCGGTGGTGTGATTGGAGATGTTGCGCTGGCGGATGAACTGGTTATTATGAAGGCAAAGGATGCTTCTGGTGTTGCTGCGTTGGAGCAGGGAGCACAGAAACGTCTGGAAAGCCAGAAAGCCTCTTTTCAGGACTACATACCGGAACAGTATAAACGGTTGGAAGGGGCACAGATTATAACTTATGGAAATTATGTCATGTATGTGTGTTGCGATGATGCAGGGGCAGTGGTAGAAAAATTTATGAGTATGACAGGAGAATAGAGAAGAGTTGCAAAAAAGATATTGACTCTGGTATAATGCAAGGCTTTATAGTAAATCCAGATAGATTTACAAAAGCAAGGGTGCTTACAGGAAGTACTCTTGCTTTTTTTGTGTTCATATATAAAAAGTCCCCCTCCGGTGCATAGCACCTGCGGCGGACAGAAGAAGGAGAGTCCCCCTCCGGTGCATGGCACCTACGGCGGACAGAAATGGAGGTAACCCAAATGGAAGAATTTACATTTTTTACTCCCACGAAAATTATATTTGGGAGAGGAACGCTGGAAATGTTGCCAGAGGAAGCGAAGGCTTTGGGTGGAAAAGGACTTATTGTTACGGACAAGGGTCTGCTCTCTACCGGGTTGGTGGATCAGGTGACGAGGGAACTGGATGAAGCAGGGCTTACTTATTTAATCTGGTCGGATATCGTGCCTAATCCCCGGGATGTGGATATTGAGCGGGGAGCGGCTTATGCCATGGAGAAGGAGATTGATTACCTGATTGCCATTGGAGGCGGCTCTGCTATGGATACGGCAAAGGCAATTGGTGCCCTTATGACAAATGGAGGAAAATGCGAAGACTGGTATGAGGGAAATTTAAAAGAACCGATTGCCCCTTTGATTTGTATCCCCACAACTTGCGGAACGGGAAGTGAGGTTACCCATGAGTCCATTGTAAACAATACAAAGACGCTGGAAAAAGATTGTATTTGGGGACCGATGAACAGTGTCAAGGTAGCCATTCTGGATTCTACTGTGATGGATCATTTGCCGGCAAAAATACTGGCATCCACGGGAATGGATGCCCTGACCCATGCGGTGGAGGCGTATGTGTGCAAAGCAGCAAATCCGGTTACAGATGCATTGGCAATCCAGGCAATCCGTATGATTGCACAAAACCTTCCAGAAGCGGTAAGCAACCATACGCCGGAGGCGTTGGATGCCATGCTGGTGGCAAGTACCATGGCAGGAATGGCCTTTGGCAATTCCGATGTGGCCAGTGTCCATTCCATCTCTGAAGCCTTGGGAGGGTACTATGACATTCCCCATGGCGTTGCCAATGCGATGATGCTGTCTGCAGTGTCCCGTTTGAGTATTTCCGGTGCGCCACAGAGGTATGCCCAGGTGGCAGCAGCACTGGGGGTACAGACAGCCGGAATGGATGATATCCAGGCGGCTAATGCAGGGGTTGACTATATGCAGAAACTGGCAGATGATTTGGGAATTCCCCATTTTAAGGATATGGAAATAGTGAATCCGAAGGATTTTGACCGTCTGGCAGAAACCGCGGCAGCGGCTTCAGAGACAGAGGACAACCCGGTGATGATGAGTAAGGGAGATTTTGTTGCCCTCTTTGAACAGTTATACAATGAGAAATAAAAGGAGATGGTTATTTTGGAATCTGCAAATATGTTCAAGCGTATTGCCTATTATATGAACCCCAAAAGAATGGATCCCAAAATGGTGAAACTGTGGACATTCTGGATTGGATTTAACATTGTATTATTTGCTGTGCCCCGGAATATGGTGGAGGGAACGCTGTGGATTCTCATACCGCTGGCAGGTCTGTTTGTCTATGCCCTAGTGACGAAGGATGTGATGCAAAGTTTGCTGATGGGAACTTTTTCCATGTACATACTTTGGTATAAAACCGGGGCGGTGGGTGGATTTTTTGACGATTGTCTGGTCAGTCTTTCCGATGTGGAAAACATCGAGATGTATATGTCCTTTTTCCTGTGTGGCGGTATTATTATTGCGTTAAAGCGGAGTGGAGCGACCCATAGTTTTACTAATTTTATTACTACCAGATTCGGCAAAAAAGAAAAAATGATACTGGCGTCTTCCGGGATTTATGCGGGTTTGATGTCAGTGGATGACTATGTATCTGCCCTTACATCCGGTGCGGCATTTTCTCCCTTAATCGATGCTATTAAAAAACCAAGACTTGCTTTGGCGTATGTCGTCCGTACATTTAGCATCTGCGTTTCGGAAATGCTTCCCTTTGGAGCATGGGGATATTTTGTCATTTTTCAGATTGCAGATTCGGAAAGTGTGGGCAGCCGGGCAGAAGCGACCCAGTTGTTTGTACAAAGTATTCCTTTTATGTTTTATGCCATTGTTGCCTGTGTGATTGCCTTTTTGTTTGCGGTCGGGCTGTTTCCGAAAATCGGACCGATGAAAAAGGCATACCAGTTGGCAGATGAAGGAGTGCAAATGGGAGCCTTGGAGGATGGTTCTGAGGAGGAGGAAGAAGACTTCGATGAAAATGATGCGAGAAAGCAGCACATTAGTATATGGAATCTATTGCTTCCAATGATTACCATTGTGGTGGCGCTGCTTGCTACCGGGCTGGATTGCTTTCTGGCGTTTGGAATTACTGCTATTGTAATGGGAATTTTATATGTGCTTCAGGGGATTTTTACAATCGGTGAATATGTTCAGTGTATTGTGGATGGTTTTGTAGATATGATGGACATGGTTATTATATTGATGATTGGTTATGCCATGCAGGAGGTTATGTATGCCATGGGTATGGAGGCATTTGTGGAAAGTGTGTGTCAGGCAATTCCCATTGTCAGTCTTCTTCCGGTATTGATTTTTGTGTTCTTCTCCTGTTCCGAATACCTGTACAGTCTGAATTACACGTTGTACCAGATTGCCATTCCGGTGCTGTTGGTAGTGCTGCCCCATGTGGGAGCAAATGTTCCTCTTTGCCTTGGTGCGCTGATTTCCGCCGGGCTGTTTGGAGCCAATGCTTGTGTAGTTTCTGATTTGGGAATTATTTCTGCCCGGGCGTGCCGGGTGAAAGTGTATGACCAGTACATCACTTCTCAGCCCTATTTTGTCATTGCTGCAGTGGTATCGGCAGTGCTGTATTTAGTCGCCGGGTTCTTGTTTGCGTAAGTTGTAGAAAAAGTCTTGACTCTGGTATAGTACCAGAGTTTAAGATAAAGTTGTAGAAGGAAAGTCCCCCTCCGGTGCATAGCACCTACGGCGGACGGAAGTAATAAAAACTCTTTGAATAACAGAAGAGGGGTGGAACAGTACAATGAGGTACAGGATGCAGGCATCTTGTACTTTTTTTGTTTGATGAAAAGAATAGAGTGAAAGAAAATAGAAGTATTATAAGAAGTAGAAAGGAAGATGAGTATGAGCGCAGCGTTAAAAGAAGAATTGAAACAGAAGCCAGACAAAGGCGAACAGGAAATTGATATTTTATATTTGAATGAGGATGACATGGTAAAGGCAGGCGTGCTGGATGCCGCCCGTTGTGTAGATGTAATGGAAGAGACGATGGGACTGCTGGAAGATGGAGATTTTATTATGGGAGGACCGAATCACGATGCGCATGGTCTGATGTTGGAGTTCCCAAAGAAATCTTCAATCAAGGATTTCCCTTTGAACAACTCCAGGGATCGTCGATTTATTGCTATGCCGGCATATTTAGGAGGGCGGTTTCATGTTGCCGGAGAAAAATGGTACGGTTCTAACGGCAGAAACCGGAGTAAAGGATTGCCCCGTTCCATTTTGATGGCAATGCTGAATGACGTGGAGACAGGAGCTCCTCTGGCATATATGTCAGCAAATCTTTTGAGTTCCATGCGTACGGGAGCTATGCCGGGACTGGCGGCAAAACTTTTGGCAAATCCCGATTCTAAAGTGCTGGCACTGATTGGACCGGGAGTAATCAACAAATCCTGCCTCATGGCAATTTTAGCAAATATGAAAGAAGTGGATACAGTCAAGATTAAGGGAAGTTCTCCCACATCTGCCTCTGCCCTTAAAATGAAAGCGTTCGTAGAGGAACATTGCCCGCAGATTAAAAACATTATTATGTGTGAGACATTAGAAGAGGCGATACGGGATACAGACATTGTCAGTGAAGCGGTGTCTTGTGCCGCAGGAGAATGGCCGGAATATAAGGTGGAATGGTTTAAGCCGGGTGCGACCATTATTTCTGCCAGTACCTTTAATATGGATTATGAGTCGATTAAGGATATTAAAAAAGTGGTGGATGAATACGGAATGTATGTCAACTACGCGGAGGAAGACAAGATGGGTTATGATGCGGATGGTAAGCGCAAGCATACCGGATGCATGGGAGAAGATTTTGTCTATATGGTTGAGGATGGTATTATAGAACGGGACAGTATTGTTCAACTGGGTGAGATTATTCGTGGAAAAAAGGAGGGAAGAACTTCGAGAGACGAAGTGATTCTCGTATCCATTGAAGGCATGCCGGTGGAGGATGTGGCATGGGGCTATGAGTGTTACCAGAGAGCCAAAGAACTGGGAATTGGAACCAATTTGAAACTGTGGGATGCACCGCGGTCATTCTGATGTTATTTCCCGAATCTTCTATACAGATTTCTTTGTTCGGAGTATATTGGGTACAACGACAGGGCAAAGAGGTCAGTCTGAGAGACTGGTCTCTTTGTTTTTTTATTTTATTACAATAAGTAAGGAGGAATCAGTATGGCGTATCCAAATGTAGATTTTTTGTACTTGAGTGAGAAGGACATGATTGCCGCCGGAGTAACGGACATGCCCGCGTGTATTGAAACGATGGAGGAAGTATTAAAATGCCTGAGCGTTGGTGATTTCGTGATGGGTGGAGAGAACCACAGTTCCCACGGAACTATGGTGACCTTTCCAAAGGAATCTCCATTCCCGAATATGCCCAAGGATGTGGGAGAAGCGAGACGTTTTATGGCGATGCCTGCTTATATTGGTGGTTCCTTTGATATGGCGGGAATGAAATGGTATGGTTCCAATATGGCAAACCGGGAAATCGGACTGCCCCGTTCTATTTTGATGGTAATGTTGAATGACAAAAATACGGGGGCTCCCATCAGTTTGATGTCCGGAAATCTGGTGAGTGCTTATCGGACGGGAGCAATACCCGGTGTTGGTTCCAAGTATCTGGCAAGAAAGGATTCCAAGGTCTGTGCCATTTATGGTCCTGGTGTTATGGGAAAAACGGCATTGGATGCTTTTGTTGCAACTTGTCCGGAATTGGATACAGTAAAAATTAAGGGCCGGGGACAGAAGTCCATTGACTCCTTTATTTCCTATGTAAAGGAAAAATATCCCCAGTTTACAACGATTACTGTAGTAGATACACTGGAGGAAATGGTTCGGGATTCCGATGTTATTGGATTTACCGCATCTACTGGACAGGACACCTCTACTTACGCAAGAGTGAAGGAA
>JAQXNR010000041.1 GCA_029098105.1 Lachnospiraceae bacterium | reverse complement strand
AAAGAATTGATTTCAAACCTGTAGAATGGTACAATTTACAACAAGAAAAGGAGGTTTGGCAAATATGAACTTTTTTGAATATATTGATATATTGGACACTCCCTACCAGATTTACAGAGAGAATATCCAGAATTCTTCTTTTCTGGTCAATTCCCATTGGCATTACTACGTCGAAATGCTCTATATTATAAAAGGAGAGATTTTTATTCATATTAACCAGCAACACTACTGTCTCGGTCCCGGCAATTTTGTCTTTATTCCCGCCCGAACACTACACCGCATTACTGCAGGCAACACCCTCCCTTGTGAGTATGTAGTAATGAAATTCGACTTAAATACCATCAAAATTTCCCGTGCCTATCTTCCCCGCATCCGGGAAATGATTTTCTTTATTTCCGACCGGCAGAATTATGTTGTTTCTTCTGAAGAAATGAAACAAACAACAATACTTGAAAATATTGACCGGGTAGAAAAGGAATCTTTGGCGCAGCGCTTTGGTTGTGAACTGAACATTTATTCCGGACTAACTTCTATAATTCTGGAACTGGTAAGACTACTGGAACCTGCTCTGGCTACTGATTCCGTCAAACCTGCTGCCACGGACACAGACTTTTTCTCCAATATTCTGGAATACATCGATGCCCATTTCAACGAATCTCTCTGCGTACAGGAACTCGCAAAAAAATCTGGAATCAGTTATTCTAAATTCGCGCAGAAATTCAAGCAGAATTTTGGACGCACCTGCAAAGAATACATTGAATATATTCAGGTCACAAAAGCCGAAGAAATGCTTCTTTATAGTGATTTGGATTTGAGTTATATTGCCCAGGAAACCGGGTTTTCTGATTTGAGCCACATGATTCGCACCTATAAAAAGTTCAAACAGGAAACTCCGAAACAGGCCCGGCTGAAAAATTCTGTCCGGTCATAACTCATTCTTATTTTGCAAAAGGAACCATTCTGTGTTATATATATGGATAGTTTACAGACGAGAATGAAGGAGTACAGCATGAATTATTGTTTTGGAGATTTTGAATTTACCTGTGGAAGAAAACGAGATAAAGAAAGCCGGGAACTATTATCCGCCGGTCTGGTTTTTTATGATATGCAGTTTCATGAACTGTTTCGTTACTACAAGACGGCAAAACCAGTTCTAGCACCGGAGCTCACGAATTTTTGCAAAAAACTGACAGGACTGACCCAGGAAGAAATCAATGCCTCCCCTGACAGTTCTGTGATATATGAAGATATTTTAAAATTATTCCGGATTTACCATGCCGATACTATCTTCACTATGGGAAGTTGCGACGCTCCCAATCTACGGGAGGATACTGCAATTCATGAACAACTGGGAATTCACCAATCCCACACCGGTCAGGAAATTGCAGACCATATTCTGGACATACAACTTCCCTTAAAAACCTTCTCTCAGATTCAAGGGCGGGAATGTATCGGCATCCAGAAGTATCTGGATTTTTACGAAATCAAAATAGACGGTCCTCTTCACAATTCTCTTGTGGATGCCGTGGCACTGGCTCAGATTTATAAACACATTATTTTTGAACGGAATACACAGAAAACCCCTGCCATCTTGGAATATGAGGCAAAACTTGCCGAGCGTGATGCGCGAATTCAGAAAGAAAAAGAAGAACACCGCCGTAGCAAAAGCCAACACAAATAATTTTTAAGTAAGTCCTGTTTCCTGTACTTGAAAATTCCCCATTTCCCGGGATAACTCGCCGGATTTTTCCGCCAGTCCCTCCCCATATTTTTGTACCCGCACCGCCTTTTCATTATTTTGAGCCGCAAGTTTGGAAATTTCTGCCATAACCTGGTCAATCAACTGAATGTCCTCCCATTGCTCGCCAATTGCTACACACACCTTTTTCGAAATTTCTGCATTTTCTTTGGAAGTCTCCCGTACTCGCTCCAACATTTGAGCAAGCCCCATCACTTTTTCAAAACCAGATGCCGTCAACGATGCATTATCAGAAATTACTTTTCTAATTTCTCCAGCCTCTGCTTCAATCTGTTGCGCCAGTTGTCCAACCTCAGAAGCCACCACAGAAAATCCCTTTCCCATCGTTCCGACTCTTGCCGCCTCAATCGAAGCATTTAATGCCAGTAGTTTTGTCTGGCTCGTAATGCCATTAATAATATCCATAATTTTTTCGATACTCTCTGCAGAGGTCTGCATCTTCTCCATAATGTCCAGCAACTCTGTCATGGTTTCATGTTCCTGCTCTGCCATCTGTTGGGAACCTGCGGATTTTTCATTGACGACTCCCACAAGTTCCACATTCCTGTCCATATGTTCCGTCAACTGTTTTGTAACCAGTTGCAAATTTTCGGTAAAGTTGGCCTGCTTGTCAGAGGACAGTTCCAGCATTCCCGCCACCTCGGTAAAATTTCGGGAACTCTGTTCTACCAGGCGGGTAGTTCCTTTCGCTGTTCCTAGAACACCCCCCAGTTTTTTCATAATCCGTTCCATCGAAGTCCGGATGCTGTAAAAAGCACCAATGTACTCCACATCTATCGCCACAATCAG
>JAQXNR010000040.1 GCA_029098105.1 Lachnospiraceae bacterium | reverse complement strand
AGACCATGTCCGTGGAAAATATTGTCCCCCAAAACCATGGCAACGGAATCATCTCCAATGAAATCGGCACCTATAATAAACGCCTGCGCCAGTCCATCCGGGCTGGGCTGCACTTTGTAGTCCAATTCAATCCCAAACTGGTGCCCATCCCCTAATAATTCCCGAAACCGAGGTGTATCCTCCGGCGTAGAAATAATAAGAATTTCACGAATCCCCGCATTCATCAGAACAGACAAGGGATAATAAATCATAGGTTTGTCATAGATTGGCAGTAACTGCTTTGAAGTCACCATTGTCAATGGGTACAACCGTGTACCACTTCCACCCGCTAAAATAATTCCCTTCATATAAATTTCCTCCAAACTATACTTTTTATACAACAGTTTACTCATATAACCGAAATGCATTTACATACGCCATATGAAATGCATATTCCCCATTTTTCTTAACTTCTGGTTGCATATTAGCATAACTGCGTTCTTTATACGACCAATACATTTTTGGAAACTTTTTACCTTCTTTAGTTGTTTTATAACATATTATATTAGAATCATACAATAACTGCAAGGCTTCACCAGCTGTAGCCATATATGGCGGAACTGTTCTTCCTATTTCATTCAGATACTTTATATAAGCAGTATGTTTTTCTACAAAATACTCATAATCAAATTCCCGATGACCTGCAAAATAGTCAAAGAAAATTAAAAAATTAGCATAGTCGACATCGGACATATAGATTAGCATATAATCTTTTATTCACCTTTTAAATAATCCGAATAATTACCTAGCATATTTTTAAAGTCTTGATGTTTGTCAAGCAATACAGAATTCTCTCGTAATTTATCATTTAGATTATGTATTGGCATCTTATACATAATATCAGGACGCATTAACAACATAACCTTCATATTCTTTTTACAAAGGACACTTTGATTAATCTCGATGACTGCATTTACCAAACCGGTCAAGCATTCAAAATACTGTTTGCTATCTATATCCGCCGGGCGGCCATCTATACCATCTATAAACAAAATCATTTCTTTGTCTAAGGAAATCTTTTCAAAAGCCTGCTCAAAACCATTGCGAATCTTCATAAGACTAACCTGGTAACTTTGCTCGACATATTTTTTACTTTTTTCCTTAGTTATACCAAAATCGTTTGAAAACAATCCCTGCTCTACCATCGCATTGATAGATACCGATGCCTTGTCCAAGAACTCCATTGCATTTACTAATTCCGGTTTAAAAGAATCGCTGTAAAACGCATTGATTGCATTGATTAACTGTTTATATTTCAACTGCTCCCATATTGATTTTGCATCTTTGTTTTCTTGAATATGCTCTGCTAACATTAAATACAACAAATTAATCCATATGTCCTTAATACTTGACAACTCTAGCGATTTCTGTTCCTTCATGTGCAAAAATCTTTGATACAAAGTATTCTCAACAAGTGCCAATTTGCAAGAACTATTTCCGTTCTCTATTTTAGACATATATACCGCATATGCCGTCTTTCCCGAACCTTTCTCTCCAATCAGAAAGAATTTATCCAAATCTTCAATTTCTTCTACAATATCTCCCACTAAAAATATTTTTTCAAACAAGTCATTGTCCTGGTTCGGAGAAACATAATAATCATACGCATCTCCTTTTACCTTCTGCAATTCTTCTATTCGTTTCAAAAAAAACACCACCTTACCGCCTTCGCAGTTTCTACCTCAATATTTCTTCTACCTGTTTTCTCACTGCTGCAGACAAAAATTCCAGACGTTCCATCGGTAAATTATACTTGTCATCCGGCACAAACGCAAACTCTCTCAGTTCTTCCACGTCCCGTCGAATGTCCGGAGTCATAAGTTTCTTTGCTACGGAAACAAAGTCTCCACCAATCTTATGTCCCAGCATCTGGTAATAGGAATCAAAATTCTCCAAATCTGACTGCATTGCCCGCGCCAAAAGTGCCATATTATGGTCGAACACCGGAGCAAATCGAAGAATCTCAAAGGTCTCATTGTCTACAATAAAGCCAAAGTTGCCCAGATGACGGTCTACATTAAAAATAATGGCGTCCAGTATAATCATGCGCCGAAATTCTTCTTCCATCCCTAATTCTTTGCAGAATGCAATTAATTCCTCATAGCCATACACTTGCGACTCATCCAAAAACTTATAAATCGGCACAAATCCTTCCTGCTCACTGGTGAACATTTTACATCGGGACACAATATTTTTCTTAAACTTTACAATCTCATAGTTCACATAGGATTTGCAGATTCTTTGCGATAACTGGGAAGCATAAAATTCCGAATATGCCTCCAGTCCCGCATTGGCAAAACCATAACTGCTTTTCTTATATAAGTACACCCCATCCGGTTCTCGAATCCAGCATTTTTCAAAAGAACCCTCGGAAGTAAACTCCGGCGAGGTGGTAGAGAGTCTCAATCCCTTTAGTCCGGTCTCGAAAGCAGTGTAAGACACCACATCCGTAAATTCATTGGTATATAAATTCACTGCTTCCCAAGTAAGTTCCGAGTCACGCCTTTTCACCCACAAAGAATCATTCAAAGACAAGGCATGTGTAATCTCCAAAAA
>JAQXNR010000039.1 GCA_029098105.1 Lachnospiraceae bacterium | reverse complement strand
AAAATTCCATATGGAAAATGAACGGTTAATTTCGAGTAAAAAGGAATGTAACGTAACAAAAGGAGACTTGGATATGAAAAGAAAATGGCAGAACAGATTATTTGCTGGTGCCTTGGCAGTCAGTCTGGTTTCTTCCAGTATTGCCGGGGGAATGGTTCAGGTAATATTATAGTTATGAAAAGGATGGAGCATGGACGGAGGCAGTTGCTTATACGACCAAATCCACAGAAAAGTTTAGTTTTATTTTTGTAGGAGACCCGCAGATTGGTTCTTCCAACGGCTTAAAGGGAACAGACACTGCGGAGTTTTATGAAGCACAGTCTGAATCGGTATGTTCTGATGCCTATAATTGGTCCAAAACTTTAGAGGCGGCTATGGCAAAGACAAATCAGCAGGCGAGTTTTGTAGTATCTGCCGGAGACCAGATTCAGACAACGAAGAAGAAAGCACCGAATAAGGATGCAGCAAAGAGTGAGATTGAGTATTCCGGTTATTTAAGTCCTCAGGTATTACAATCTCTTCCGGTGGCAACCAGCGTAGGAAACCATGATGCAGACAACGCCAACTACACTTATCATTTTAACACACCGAATAACAGTGACCTGGGTTCTAACGGTATTGTTGGTGGAGATTACTATTTTACTTATGGTTCTGTGCTGTTCATGATGTTGAATACCCAGGACACCAACGTAGCAGAGCATAAGCAGTTCATTGAGGAGGCAGTCAAGGCAAATCCGGAATGCAAATGGAGAATTGTAACACTGCATCAGGATATTTACGGTTCTGCAGAACACTCGAATGAGCCGGAAATCACGAATCTGCGTTACCAGCTTACGCCTTATTTTGAGGAGAATGACATCGATGTGGTATTGACTGGACATGACCACGCCTATTCCCGTTCCAAGATGCTGTTAGGTGGAACAAAGGCAAATGACTACAACGATGACGACTTCGATGAGCAGTTGGAAAAGGATATGGACGCAGGAGACGACCCGGAAACCAGGTTCACTGCTCCGGGAAACATTTCCCAGGATACCCAGGATGCATCAGAGCAGGCATATTTGAATTACTTAAACAGCATTATGGATGCGGATGCGGTAGAACAGGTAAAAACGGAGAGCGATGCCGTTGTCAACCCCGACGGAATTCTTTATATGACAGCCAATTCTTCTTCTGGTAGCAAGTACTATGATTTAGTACCCAGAATGCAGAGTTATATTGCTAACCGCTGGCAGGAGGATGTACCAACCTATTCTGTTGTGAGTGTAGAAGATGGAAATCTTTCTATCAATACCTACCGTACTGACAATGGAGAAAAGATTGATGAAACCTTTACCATTGCCAAAATGAGTGTAAACAAAACTTCTTTGCAGAATCTGGTAAATGATGTACAGAAAAACGAGGCAGCAGCAAAAGACAGTTATACGGCAGAGAGTTATGCAGCGCTGGAACAGGCGGTTGCCGGAGCGAATACGGTACTGCAGGATGCAAAGGCAACCAATACGGAAGTCAGCGCAGCGATTCAGGCAATTACCCAGGCGAAGGCAGCTCTGGTAAAGAAACCAACCGAGAATACTGGTAATAATACGGCTTTGTCTACTTCCAGCCAGACCCCGGCGGCGAAGGAAGCAAAGATTAGTATCGAGCAGGCAGTCATCAGCAAGGTGAAAAAGCAGGTATATACCGGCAAAAAACTGACACCTGATGTAACTGTTACGGTGGCTGGTGTGAAGTTAAAAGAGGGTACAGATTACAGTCTTACCTATTCAGCAAACAAAAATACAGGAGTTGCAGTTGGGACTATTACCGGATTGGGTAACTATGATGGGACGAAAAAAATTACCTTTGACATTGCGCCGAAACAACTGAAAGTGAAATCTGCAAAAGCAGAAAATACGAAGGTAAAGGTAACGGTTGCAAAAGCGGCAGGAAAGGTAACTGGTTACGAGATTAAGTATGCTTCCAACAGTAAGTTTAAAAAGGCAAAAACAAAGCAGACCACAAAGACAACACTGAATCTGACTTCACTGAAGGCGGGTAAGACATGGTATATAAAAGCCCGTTCCTATAAAGTGGCAGATGGAAGAAAAATTTATGGTGCATACAGTAAAACAGTAAAGGTCAAAGTGAAGTAGTATGAAAAAAACGATTTTGAAATGGGGATGTCTGGCCGTTGCCGGCATCCTTTTCTTTATTTTATTTTTCTCTTTTCGGGGAATTCAAAAAACAGAATTAATGGAAAATGGTGGAAGAACTTTTGAGAAAGCGGAAGTTTTGGAAGTAATGCAGGACAATGAAACCGAGTCGGGCAATTTTGTGGGAAATCAGATTGTAGAACTGAAATTGTTGAGCGGTGAATTTAAAGGTAGTATGGTAGAGGCAACCAGTTCCTCCAGTTACCTCTTCGGTGCTCATTGTGAAAAGGGAATGAAAGTGGTTGCCATTGTGAATGAATCCAATGGGGAACTGGTAGCATCGGTTTATAGCCAGAACCGGGGACCTGTGTTATGGATTTTGATTGGTATTTTTATTGCAGTCGTATTTCTCATTGGAGGTAAAAAAGGACTGGCATCAATTGGTGGTTTGCTGTTTACCATGCTCTGTATTTTTCTGTTGTTCCTTCCCATGATTTATAAAGGAATTTCCCCTATTTTTGCCGCAATTGTGGTAGTGGTTCTGACTACTGTTGTGACGATGATACTCATTGATGGAGTGAGTAGAAAATCGGTTACGGCAATCCTGGGAACGATTCTCGGAGTAGTAGTGGCGGCAGTATTTGCTCTCTTATTTGGAAAGGCAGCAGGAATTAGTGGGTACAATGTAAGCGATATCGAAGAACTGGTATATCTGGCAGAAAAGACAGACATTCGAATTGGAGAGTTGTTGTTTGCTGGCATTTTGATTGCTGCACTGGGTGCGGTTATGGATGTGGGGATGTCCATTGCCTCCACATTAAATGAATTGCAGGAAAAAAAAGAAATTATGAGTGTAAAAGAATTGTTTGCATCGGGAATGAATGTGGGAAGGGATATGATGGGAACCATGTCGAACACCTTAATTCTGGCTTTCACTGGAGGTTCGTTAAATACCCTTGTGTTTATTTATGCATACGATTATCCCTATTTGCAGATTATAAATATGTATTCCATTGGAATTGAATTGATGCAGGGATTGTCTGCCAGTATGGGAGTCGTACTGACAGTTCCTTTTACCTCATTGATTGGGGCATGGTTGCTGGGAAAAAGGAAAGGTGTGAAAACAGTAAAATTTTTAGGTTGACACCAGAACAATTGTTCTGTATAATCTTGTCATATATATGCTTGGCTGGTCAGGGTGCCAACCGGCAGTTGTTAGAGGAGGGATGAGATATATGGAACCAGTTATTACGCTACAGGATGTTTCAAAGGAATTTAAGGTGCTGAAGCGCAGAGAAGGATTGAAGGGCAGTATTAAGGATTTGTTTTCTCAGGATTACAAGATGGTACATGCGGTGAATCACATTTCGATGGAGATTGGACAGGGAGAGATTGTAGGGTACCTGGGACCGAATGGTGCAGGTAAGTCCACTACGATTAAGATGATGACCGGGGTTCTGGAGCCTACAGGAGGAGAGATTCGGGTGAATGGAATTGTCCCGTACCAGAAGCGGAGCCAGAACGCACAGAATATTGGGGTTGTATTTGGACAGCGTTCCCAACTTTGGTGGGCACTTCCGGTTGTGGAATCCTTTCGTATATTGAAGGATATATACTGTGTGTCCGATGAGGATTATAACAGTATGCTGGAGTTGTACGGCACTATGATAGATTTGGAAGAACTCCTGCACAAGCCGGTGCGTCAGATGTCTTTAGGACAGCGGACGCTCTGTGACATTCTTGCTGCCTTTTTACATAATCCTGGTGTAGTTTTTCTGGATGAACCCACGATTGGATTGGATGTGGCAATGAAGGCCAAAATCCGGGAACTCATCAAGTTATTGAACAAGGAAAAGAAGACTACGGTAATATTGACTACCCATGATATGGGGGATGTGGATGCGTTATGTCAGCGGATTGTGATTATAGACAAGGGTTCTATGTTGTATGACAATGATATCCAGCACTTGACAGAGATGTTCGGTGCGTACCGGACACTGCGTCTGCGCCTTACCGGTAAGGAGGAACAGACCGATGAAGCTTCCCTTAAGGTGCTGGCACAGACCATTCAGGCAGAACTGCAGGAGAAGTGGAAGGACAGCAATGCGTTTCAGGTGTCTCCCAATGAGGAGCAGATAGAGATTCTGATTGATGAGGAGAAGATTCCCATGATGCATGTGTTGGATGAAGTGCAGTTAAAGCATAAGATTTATGACATGCATCTGGATGAGATTTCTACCGAGAGTGTAATTCGTAAAATATATGAGGGGGGAGTGGCATGACATTCAAAAAATACATCTCCCTGACCCGGGCAGGCATACTGGACAGTCTGCAATTCAGGCTGGCGCTAGTCATGACTGTGTTGGGGAATTTGTTGTACCTATTACTTATATATAATCTTTGGAACTCTATTTACGCATCGGTGGATTCTGCTAAGATTAATGGAATGACTTTTGCGGATACGATGATTTACCTTGTGTTTGCCAGTGCATTGTTTAATTTTATGGAGATGTGGCTGGTATGGAACATGGGACGGGATTTTCAGACAGGGCAGATTATAGTGGATTTGTTAAAGCCGATGAAATTTCGGACTTACACCTTTTTCAGGGGATGCGGGGAACTTGTAGTCAAGTTTGTGACAACGTTTCTTCCGACGGCGATTGTTGTGTTTTTTGTCTCAAAGGGCAGAATACAACTGGAAAGCAATGTACTGTTCTTTGTGGTTAGTGTGTTTTTCAGTTTGCTCATCAATTTTTA
>JAQXNR010000038.1 GCA_029098105.1 Lachnospiraceae bacterium | reverse complement strand
GTGCCTCAATTTTATTAGTCAGGGCTTTGGAACTAATACTAATGATTGCCACACTTACAATAATCATAGGAACCAGACAGAGCAACATCAACTTTCTGGAAAAATTAAACAAACGGAATCGGTTTGTCCGCACTGGCATAGATGCATTCATCATCGGCGGTACTGTTGTCGTGTCTCCCGCCTCTGCTTCTTCCAAAATACCTTCTTCCAGCGATTCTTCTCCGTTCTCTGATATCTCTTCCATCTCTATTTCTACTGCCTCTTCCGGTACTTCTTCCATCTCCAATTCTGCTGCCTCTTCCGGTACTTCTTCCGTCTCCAATTCTGCTACCTCTTCTGAGACTTCTTCCATCTCCAACTCTGCTGGCTCTTCCGGTACTTCCTCTGCCTCTGGCTCTGCTACCTCCTCCGGTGTTTCCTCTGTCTCCGGCTCTGCTGTCTCTTCTGGTACTTCCTCTGCCTCCGGCTCTGCTACCTCCTCCGGTGTTTCCTCTGTCTCCGGCTCTGTTGTCTCTTGCAATACTTCCTCTGTTGCCATCTCTACGGAATCCTCCATCACTTCATTCATTTCATTCCATTCCGAAGCCATGTCATCCTCATTCTCTTGAGAATCAGACATTGCTCCAATTTCTTCTATATGCTCCTCTGAAACCATCTCTGGATTCGGATGTTCCTGTACATTTTTTTTATGTATATTTCTCCGATTCTTTTTCGCCATCTTTCCAACACTCCTTGTCCCTGAATTCTATATAAAATCATATACAATCCAGTTTCTTTATCCTTAATAAACCATATAAATACATTTTACCTTATTCCTATACCAATTACAATAACAACTGTCATATTTTACTTGGTTTATAAAGCAAAAAAGGTTTGTGTGTTTACTCATTACGAATGGCTGCCAGTGGACTGAGTTTCATCGCCCGGCGGGCAGGGAAAAATCCTGCTATCATTCCCATCAGAGTGGCAAAAACAACAGCAATCAAAGCCAGCCACCAGGTGATGATGGAAATTTTTCCGTCTGCCATTCCCATTGTCGCACTCAAATAACCAGCTGCCACTGCATTTGCTGCCGCGGAAAGCAACATCGTAAACAATAGCCCCGCGACTCCACCAATAAAACCAATAAATCCTGCTTCTGAGAGAAACAGTTTCAAAATATCCCGCATGTCACATCCCAATACTTTCATAATGCCAATCTCTTTTGTCCTCTCGTAAGTAGACATCATCATTGTGTTGGCAATTCCAATGGCAGCCACTAAAAAGGCAATCATACCAATACCGCCCAGCACCAGTTCAATAATTCTAAAAGTTTGCTGTGCCGACTCCAGCAATTCCTTATTGCTGCTCGCCTGAAATCCCATATCCTGAATCTCCTGCATTACAGCCTCAACATTACTGCTCTCATCTACATTCACAGTAACAGAATTGTATACCCATTCCGAAAATGGCTGTCCTTTCGAATTCATCGGCTGTCCCGGAATAGCCCCTCGTTTGAAGTTCTTTGTCAGGTAATTTTTGAGATTGTCCATATCTACCAGAAGTGCCTCTGAATTCATTTTCCAATCGTCCGGTCCCCCCGACATAACCCCAGTTATTTTTATAATAATTGGTGTCTCATAACTGATTTCCTCTGACTCAGGAACTGTCCCGGTCTCCTCTTCCGTCTCTGTATCCTCCTGTGAATCCACAGTATCTACCGTCTCATTTGTCGCATTCTCATTGTATACCGTCGCTTTTACAGAACGATTTAATAAATCTACATCCGGTAATTCTCCTGTACTCCAGTATCCCTCATCAGATGTGTTCGTGCTATCCCAGAAATTGACAATCACACTATTACCCGCCAGTACCTCCAGCCGGGAACTACCGCCGGAACCGGGCAATTCCCCTTCGCCTACTTCCTGTTCTTCCATTGTCTTTTTAGACACACCTACCAGTGACATCCACCCCTGGTACTTCCCCTGTTGCAAAGTCATATCCAAACGAAGTTCCGGTTCGACACCAGTCACATGCTGCATGTCTTCAAACAACTTCAGATTGCTTTCTGTCAGCATTAAGGAATCCTTACTGCTCCCTGAATTTCCATCGGACATTCCCTGATTCACCGTAATCTGTGTTGCACTTCCATAATTGGAATATTCATCCATAACCATCTGCTTCATTCCCAGGGCAATAGACAACATAGCAACAATCGATGCTGTTCCAATCAATACCCCTAATATGGTCAACAGCGTGCGAAGTTTGCGGCGCCAGAGATTCCCGGCGCTCATGCATAACATATCATAGAAGGTCATCGTCCATCAACTCCTCTTCTTCCTGAATCATACGCTTTTTCTTACGCTTTCTTATGATTACAACTATAGTAACCACCACTGCAACCACAATGATGAACAGTAACAGACTAAGACTTCCATGACTCTTCTCCACAGGTTCTTCCAGCATTTCATCCACTTCTTCAGTAGACTCCTCCATGACATACACGGTCGTCTCCGCTTCATAAGTATTAGTCTCCCCAGAACTATTTTCATAAGAAATAATAATTTTGCAGGTTCCGTCCTCTCCTTCCGGAGTCATCTCTTCTCCTGTCAAAGTTATGGTAGCATATCCAGTCGCCCCGGAAGCAATATTTCCCACATAACTCTCCTCGCAGGAAAAACCACTGCCTTCACACTTCACAGAAACATTACTCAAACTTGCAGCTCCTTTATTATTGATGGAAAATGTTAAATCGGAACTGCCTCCTACCGTAAGATTCTCTGGTGGTACAATCTCCGTAACACTGATTCTGTCCTCCAAAGACACAGGAATGGAAATATTGTCCTCTGCTGTGTAAGCCTCCGCACTGCTATCCTCGTACTCTGACTTCACCGTAATCTGGTAGGACTTAGAGGAAAGACCGGCTGCTGCTTTCATATCAAAAACCAAATCCCGGCTTTCTCCTGCTGCAATACTCTCCACATAGGCAGTACTGGCACCGCTTATAGGAAGAAACTCTCCCTCCGCGGTGGAAAGGGTAAACTTAATATTGGACACGGCTTTTTTTGCATTATTTTTAACGTGCAGTGTCAAACGGAAGGTACCATTAGGTACAATCTTTTCTACATCCGTAGTATACCCGGTCACCATAACTCTGGGGGTACTCTTGCCCGCTCCCTTTCCCTGAGTACTGCTGTCCTTCTTTCCTGTCAGTTGAACGTTAATCGACCGGGTTGCGGTAAGTACCTGTTTATTCTTTGTATATACAATGTTAAAGGAAATGGTCTGGTATCCTGTAGCAACATCGGAACGAACCTGAAACTGGTACTTACAATTCAAAGAACGGCTTCCTTTAGAAGTAATACATTTATATGCATCCCCCTGGGTTTCAAAAGGAAAATTCTCTGAGATGACCGGAGAAACGCTGGTAATCTTGCACTTGTCACTTTTGGCGGTAAACGCAACGGTACAATTCTTACCATATGTACCTTTGGGAGAACTAGCAACCGCCAGTTTAATATCTGTATCGGAAGCAGTTGTTTCCGTAGTCTCCGTCGTTGTCGTTTTCTTCGCCTGAATCTTCACATTCACATTTTTGGTAACATAATAATCTTTGTCTGCATAGGCATCGGTTCCGGTTCCAGTTCCCTTGCGTCCGTAAACAATCATGAAAGAAACCGGGTAATATGCAGTTTCCAAATTATCTCTCGCCACAAAAGTATAACTGCAACTTACTGATTTGCCAGTACCGCTCACCACTTTATAAGCCTCATCATTCGTCTCAAAGGGAAAACTCTCGTTAATCACAGGACAAATCTTCTGTATGTCTGTAATCGTATACCGCTTGCTGCTATTGGCAGCAGCATTTGCCGTAAACCGGATGGTGACCTTGTCTCCTGCCTTACTACCAGAGACGGAGTAACCGGAAATCGTAATGTCAGAATCCGTTCCCATCACCATATCACTGGTATCCAGTGTCTCTTCTCCGGCACCACCTTCGCCTCCCTGCACTACGTTTCCCTCTTCCTGGGACGCTGCATTGGAAACCATGGGCATCATCGTATAACCAGTTAAAACTGCCATGCAAAGGATGCATGACAACACTTTCTTAATCTGCTTCATTCTCTTGTTCCTCCTCATTCTTTTTACATATCATATCTACAATCTTACCGTCCTTAATTCGTATCTGACGGTCTGCCATTGCAGCCAAATCGTTGTCATGGGTAACCATAACCAGTGTCTTGTTGCGCTTACTCAACACCTCCCGCATCAACTGCATCATTTCTTCCGACGTATGGGAATCCAGATTACCCGTCGGTTCATCCGCAAATACAATGCTGGGATTCATAACCAGCGCCCGTGCCATACCAACTCTCTGCTGCTGACCTCCTGACATCTGGTTCGGCTTATGGTTCCGGTATTTCTTAAGCCCTACCAGTTCAATCATTTTCTGTGCACGTTTGTTCCGCACCACCTTGGGAACTCCCCGGAACACCAGCGGCATCGCTACATTTTCCAATGCCGTCATTGTTCCAATAAGGTTAAAAGACTGAAAAATAAATCCTACATTCTCCCGACGGAACCGCACCCGTTCATTCTCCTTATAATTCTCAATCTGCTGCCCCGCCACCATGATGGTTCCCTTCGTGGGCTTCTCCAATCCCGCCAGCATATTCAGAAGAGTGGATTTGCCAGAACCGGAAGCACCTACAATCGCACAGAATTCCCCTTCATAAATCTGAAAGTCAACTCCGTTCAAGGCACGCACCCGGTTACTGCCAACCCGGTATATCTTGTACAAATCCCGTACATCAATCACACATTTTCTTGCCTCAGACTGTTCCATATACTCTCCTTTCACCATGCTTTTCTTCTCTCCTACTTTATCACATTTCCCTCACAAATAGTTTTAAGATATTCTTAACTTTTCTCATCAATAAACAAAAAAGGCTAAATTAGAAAAATCTCTAATTCAGCCCTATTGGCGACAACTCATTCAGATGAATATATCATTGCACTCACTACTTGTCTTTGATTTCTCCCGCCCATTTGAAATAAATATATAGGTAATTGCGAAATGGTATGTTTTTAATATCATAAACACAATTTATATAACATTCGCTTCGTTGTCCTCCCTTCGGTCGGTACAAAGGCGCTCATTTATATATAAATCTGTGTTTATTTAATTGAAACATATGATTTTCGCAATTGCCTATGAAATAAATATAGTATTTAACAACTATTCTTTCAACAATTTTTCAATCTCCTCTTTATAAGGGGAAATCGTCCGTTTTGTGGAGCCTTCCTCACATCGGTAAGGCGTCTCCAATATTTTGGGAACCGCCACAAACCGAGGGTCATGTACTAACTGATGCAGTACCTCAAACCCAAGGGTTCCTTCCCCAATATTGGCATGTCGATCCTTTGCCGCCCCCAGAGGGTTCATGCTGTCATTGATGTGAAACACAGCAATCTGGGAAAGACCTAGTATCCGGTCAAACTCCTGAAGTACATCCTCCAGATGATTCACAATGTCGTACCCAGCATCGTTGACATGACAAGTATCAAAGCACACCCGGAGTCTCTCTTTTTTATTCACCCCGTCATAAATTGCCCGGAGTTCCTCAAAGCGGCTTCCCACTTCACTGCCTTTTCCCGCCATTGTTTCCAGTGCAATATACACATCATCCTCATTTTTGTCCAGAACCATATTGAGTCCCTTGACAATTTGGGCAATTCCGGCTTCCATTCCCGCACCTACATGAGAACCGGGATGGAGCACCAGAATCCGGCTTTTCAATGCTGCCGTCCGTATAATCTCTTTCTCCAGAAACTCTACTGCCAGTTCAAACGTTTCCGGTTTTACCGTATTGGCAAGATTAATAATGTAGGGGGCATGAACTACAATTTCTTCAATCCCATGCTCCTTCGCATACTGCCAGCCTGCCTCTATATTCAGTTCTGAAATCTCCTTGCGGCGGGTATTCTGTGGTGCGCCGGTATACAGCATAAACACATTGGCTCCATAGGAAACCGCTTCCTTTGCGGAAGCCAGAAACATTTCCTTTCCCGCCATTCCCACATGGGAACCTAACTTAATCATATCCTATTTCCTCCTTGCACAATTGCTTTCTCTCAAACTATCTCTTACCTGTACTTCCATGTCCCCCCCGGTCCTCATGTTCCAGATGCTCCACTTCTGTAAAAGTAAGACTGGGCTGATGCTCCATAATTCGGAACTGGCAAATCCGGTCATTGACCTGAATCGTAGTATCCCGCAAGGCATAAGCCGGGAAAAACCACTGGTCTCCATCGCCACAGTAGGATTCATCAATCACGCCCATGCTGTTGGTCTGTATGATTCCGTAATTTTTATAGGTACTGCTGCGGGGCACCACATGTGCCTCGTACCCTTCGGGTAGTTCCATACCAACCCCCAGTGGAATCAACCGGAATTCACCTTTTTTCAATTCCACTGTCTGGGCCGCCCGCAAATCAATCCAGTCGGATTTTCCTCCAATATACGTCAACTTGTCAATCTCATTGCTAAAATACTTGATTTTAATTTGTTGCTCTTTCATTGTTCTCCTTCTTTCTGCTATGTTAATATAGGTAATTGCGAAATGTTTTTGCATTCGTTACGATAGTTTGTAATCAATATTATAGCGATGCTTCGTTGCGCAAAAACAGCGCAAAGGCGCATCTTATATAATATTGATTACAAACTATCTGAAAACGATAAACTGCAAATACACTGTTTCGCAATTGCCTAGAATATTATATTAGGTAATTGTGAAACTCATATGCTCGAATTAAATAAACATAATTTATATATAAATGAGTGCCTTTGTGACGACCGAAGGGAGGAACAACGAAGCGAATGTTATATAAATTATGTTTATAGTATTAGAAGCATTTCATTTCGCAAACGCCTAAAATATTATATTTAGTGTAACGGAGTTTGCAGAAGAAGTCAAAGGAATCTTTAGAAAGTAGGAGTCAGTATGACAAAAAAGGGGAAATTTATGAATGGTATTTTAGTTGTAGTGGGAGTGCTTTGTATTTTGTATGGGATTTGTATTTTTTCCTACGCAGGTTTCTCTTCAAAATTCCACTTTATATGGATTGTGATGGGGGCAGTGCTGCTGGTTCTGGCAGTCCTCTTGAAAAGAATACAGCAGGGGAGCCTTGTGATTCCCCGGAAGGTGTTGATTCTGACAGGGGGAATTGCAACGGTGGGTGTGCTGTTGTTTCTTGTTGTGGAAATTCTGTTGTTGGCTTCTGCTTTTCATAAACCGGATCCGGGCGGAGAATATATGATTATACTGGGCTGCCAGGTGCGAGGCAGTAGCGTCTCCAAAGCATTGAAATACCGATTGGATGCAGCGATGGAATATTTACAGGAGAACCCCGATACGGTTGTGATTGTGTCCGGTGGGCAGGGCGCAGGAGAGGATATTTCCGAGGCAGAGGCGATGCGAAAGTATCTTGTTTACAGAGGGATTTCACCGGAACGCATTAGAAAAGAGGAACAATCCACCAACACTGTGGAAAATATATGTTACAGCAAGAAACTATTACCCAGTTCCGACGCCCGGGTGATTGTGGTCAGCAATGGATTTCATATTTTTCGGGCGATACGGATTTGCCACAGACAGGGGTTGAAACAGGTGGAAGGCTTGGCGGGGAGCAGCGACCCCAGAATGGCGCCTGCCTATTATTTGCGTGAGTTTTTTGCAGTGGTGAAGGATTTTGTTATGGGAAATTTATAGTCTGTACCAGCATATTTTGGAAAATCCAGATTGTATGTGGAAAAATGCGCAGGTGCGCCTTGTAGGGATAATTAAATTGTGCTATACTACACTGTGGCAGAATATGCCACAGTTTTTTTACTGCTTTTGTGGCAAAGAAAACACAAACAGAGTGACAAGTAAGATTTTAGGAGGAATTGGATATGGCAGGTACAATACCATACAATCACAATGCCATTGAGAAAAAGTGGCGAAAGAGATGGGAGGAGAATCCCATTAATGTAGAAGATGGGAAGAAGGAGAAGTACTACTGTCTGGATATGTTTCCATATCCGTCTGGTAATGGACTTCATGTAGGACATTGGAGAGGTTATGTAATCTCTGATGTATGGAGCCGTTACAAAATGTTACAGGGATACTATCTGATTCATCCGATGGGGTGGGATGCTTTTGGATTGCCGGCAGAGAATTATGCCATCAAAAACGGTGTGCATCCGAGTATTTCCACTGCTGAAAATATAAAGAACATTAAGCGTCAGATTAACGAGATTGCGGCAATTTATGACTGGGACAGAGAAGTCAATACGACAGACCCGAATTATTATAAATGGACGCAGTGGATTTTTGTAAAAATGTTCAAGGAAGGACTGGCGTATGAAAAGGAAATGCCGATTAACTGGTGTCCTTCCTGTAAGACCGGACTGGCAAACGAAGAGGTAGTGAACGGTAAATGTGAGCGGTGCGGTGCGGATGTAACCAAGAAAAATCTGCGTCAGTGGATGCTGAAAATAACCGCTTATGCGGATCGTTTGCTGGATGATTTGGATAAACTGGATTGGCCGGAGAAGGTAAAAAAGATGCAGACGGACTGGATTGGAAAGTCCTATGGTGCTGAGGTCAATTTCAAAGTAGATGGTAAGGATGAGGAGATTACGGTGTATACGACCCGTCCGGATACCCTTTGGGGTGCTACCTTTATGGTACTGGCTCCGGAGCATGCTTTAGCCCATGACCTGGCAACAGATGAGACGAGAGAGGCTGTGGAGAAGTATATTTACGACGCTTCTATGAAGTCTAACGTAGACCGGATGCAGGACAAGGAAAAAACTGGTGTATTTACCGGTTCCTACGCCATCAATCCGTTGAATCAGGCGAAGGTTCCCATCTGGTTGTCGGACTATGTACTGGCAGATTATGGTACTGGTGCAATCATGTGTGTGCCTGCCCATGATGACAGAGATTTTGCTTTTGCTAAGAAGTTTGACCTTCCCATTATTCAGGTTATTGCAAAAGATGGAAAGGAAATCGAGAATATGACAGAGGCCTATACTGAGGCATCCGGTACTATGATTAACTCTGGTGACTGGAATGGTATGGAATCCTCTGTATTGAAAAAAGAAGCCCCTGCTATGATTGAGGAGATGGGCTATGGTAAGAAGACCGTGAACTACAAGTTGCGTGACTGGGTATTTTCCCGGCAGCGCTACTGGGGTGAGCCAATTCCTATTATACATTGTCCCGATTGTGGCGCAGTTCCGGTTCCGGAGGAAGAACTTCCGGTATTGCTTCCCGATGTAGAGAAGTATGAGCCCACGGGAACGGGCGAGTCTCCGCTGGCAGCTATTGACAGTTGGGTGAATACGACTTGTCCCTGCTGTGGAAAACCGGCAAAGAGAGAGACGAATACCATGCCACAGTGGGCAGGTTCCTCTTGGTATTTCCTGCGCTATGTAGATAGCAAAAATGACAAAGAACTGGTCAACCGGGAAAAGGCGGACAAATACCTTCCGGTAGATATGTATATTGGCGGTGTAGAGCATGCGGTACTGCATTTGTTGTATTCCCGTTTTTATACGAAATTCCTGCATGACATCGGCGTGGTAGATTTTGACGAACCGTTCCAGAAGTTATTTAATCAGGGAATGGTCTGTGGACGGGACAAGGAGACCGGAGAGGCTACAAAGATGAGTAAGTCTCTTGGCAATATTGTTTCACCGGATGACATTGTAAGAGATTATGGCTGCGATTCCCTGCGTTTATACGAATTGTTTATTGGTCCGCCGGAACTGGATTCCATCTGGGATGACAGAGGAATGGAAGGAATTTACCGTTTCCTGAACCGGTTATGGAATATGTTCATGGAAAATAAGGACAGAGAAGTTGCAGAAACACCGGAACTGGAAAAATTGCGCAATAAGATGGTATACGACATTACAACCCGTCTGGAGCAGTTCAGTCTGAATACGGTTGTTTCCGGTTTCATGGAATACAACAACAAACTGATAGAACTTACGAAAAAGGGTGGGGTAGACCGCAAGACGTTAGAGACCCTTACCATTTTGCTGGCACCTTTTGCTCCCCATCTCGGTGAGGAAATGTGGGAACAGTTAGGTGGAACAGATTCTGTATTCCACCAGACATGGCCGACTTATGATGAAGCAAAAATGGTGGACAATGAAAAGGAGATTGCAGTCCAGATTAACGGAAAGACAAGAGCAACCCTGTTGATTTCTCTGGATGCGGCAAAAGAAGATGTGCTTGCTGCAGCAAAGGAGACCATCAGCGACAAACTGACGGGAACGATTGTAAAAGAGATTTATGTGCCGGGAAGAATTGTAAATATTGTAATGAAGTAACAGGAGATTATTTAGTAAACGAAACGTGCAGTGATGGAATGCTTTATAAAGTATTCCATCGCTGCACGTTTGTTTTTTCAACTACAAGTTCAAATGGATGTTTCTAATCCAACTCAATCGAATTAAATTCTTCCTCATCCAATAGAGCGTCAAAGGCTTCTGACACTTCTTCGAATTCGGCATCGTCTTCAATGTTGGTGATGTCCAGTTCGTCATTTCCCAATTCCTTATAACGGTACAGGAAAATCTCCCCATCTTCATCATCCAGTTGTTCTACGGGAATCATTGCGGCGTAGTCTTGTCCGTTTACCGGGAATACTGCCAGCAGCGCACATTCCAATTCTGTGTCATCCTCCAGTGTGAGTGTGATTACCGGAGCTTCTATTTCTTTTTCTGCCATATTCTTTCCATCCTTTCTGATGTTCGGTTATTAGGTAATTGCGAACGCATTTCGTAATTGCCTATTTTGGTTGTATAAATACATGGATTCATTATACTGGAAGAACGGGGAAAAAGCAATCAGGAAATGAGATAAAGAATTGTTTAAATTTTGCTAAAAAAGGAGAATATTTATTGCTTTTTATGTTCGTTCATTATAAAATAAAGAAGATGGCATTTTCTGTCATTTTATGAAAATTATAACTACGGGAGGCGTACATGTTTATGAAAAAGTTACTTGTAACGTTGGGAATGTTATTCAGCGCATTGCTGTTAAACACCAACACTACATTTGCTGCTGAAGGTGAAAATATTGGCAGTGAGTTGTCACTGGTTTATGTGATTCCATTTGCATGCATGTTGCTATGCATTGCTATTTTTCCGCTGGTTGCAGGAGAATTTTGGGAGAAGAACAAGCACTGGTTTGTGATTCTCTGGTCTTTGTTGTTTTTGATTCCCTTTGCAATTAAGTATGGTATGGGAGTCATGACAGAGAATTTACTGGAGACGGTAATCGGTGATTACCTCACTTTTATTGTATTATTGTTTGGTCTGTTTTGTGTTGCGGGCAATATTACTCTGGAGGGCGATTTGGTAGGTTCTCCTAAGGTAAATGTAATCCTGCTTTTGATTGGTACTCTGTTGTCCAGCTGGATTGGTACGACAGGGGCTTCCATGGTTATGGTCCGTCCTTTGATCCGGGCAAATAAATGGAGAAAACGCAAAGTACATATTATGGTATTTTTCATTTTCCTTGTGTCCAACATTGGTGGATGCCTGACTCCAGTGGGAGATCCCCCTTTGCTGATGGGATTCATGCGTGGCGTTCCCTTTTTCTGGAGCCTGCGTCTGTTCCCGATTTTAGTCATCAATACGGTGCTGTTACTGATACTTTTTGTTATTTTGGACATCCGGGCATATAAGAAAGATATTGCAGAGGGATTGAAACCGGAGCAGAGCGATGAGAAGGCACCGCTTCGCCTGGTGGGTGCTCATAACATTGTTTTCCTTGTATTGATCGTAGCAGCCGTAATTTTAAGCGGTGTACTGCCGAACTATATGAAGAATGCCGAAGGGGCAACGATGGGAATTCCGATTTATGGAGAGGTTACTCTGACATTCCCGGCTATTATTGAGTGCGTGATTATTTTACTTGCTGCGTTCCTGTCCTTTAAGACGACGAAGAAACAGGTTCGCATTAATAACCACTTTACCTGGTCTGCCATTGAGGAGGTTGCAGTTCTGTTTATTGGTATTTTTATTACTATGATTCCTGCGCTTTTAATTCTGAAGGCAAGAGGAGCAGAACTGGGATTGGAGCAGAACTGGCAAATGTTCTGGGGAACAGGAATTTTGTCTTCCTTCCTTGACAATACTCCTACCTATCTGGTATTTATGACGACAGCGGGAACACTGGGTGCAACTTCCGGCGTTGCCACTACAGTAGGTACGATTTCTACTACGATGTTAATGGCAATTTCCTGTGGTGCTGTATTTATGGGAGCGAATACTTATATTGGTAATGCTCCGAACTTTATGGTTCGTTCCATCGCTGAGGAAAATGGTATTAAAATGCCTTCTTTCTTTGGATATATGGGATGGTCACTGAGTTGTCTGGTTCCTGTATTTTTAATTGATATGTTAATCTTTTTTATGTAGAAATTTGAACCGCTTGAAATATACCAGGAGGATGATGATATGAAGCATTTTGAAGGTCAGATTGGCAATTTTGATTATGATGAAAATTTATGGAAGGTGGATGATGATGGTTCCTCCCTGCGCTATGTGGGAGAGGCAGAGAAGGTGGAGTTGCCTAAGGGGGTGACGTCCTGTAACCGTATGTTTGAAGGATTGGACAGCGTGAATAAACTGGATTTGTCGGCCTTTGACACTACCGGTGTGACAGATATGTCCTATATGTTTTATGGATGCGATGTTTTGACGGAACTGGATGTGAGTGGTTTGCATACAGAACAGGTAACGGATATGTCTCACATGTTTGATGGATGTCTGTGCATAAAGGAATTGGATGTTTCCCATTTGGACACAACAAATGTGACGAAGATGAGCAGTATGTTTGCAAATTGTGCCTGCCTTACCCGGTTGGATTTGTCCAATTTTAACACTGCAAATGTGGAGCAGTTTGACTGCATGTTTGCAAATTGTGGCAAACTCAAAGAAGTAAAGATTTCTTCTTTCAATACATCCAAGGCAGTAAATGTAGAGTCTATGTTTGCTCTGTGCAGTGAGTTGGAGCAGTTGGAAGTGGATGCCTTTGATCTGTCCCATGTAGAAGATATGAGCAACATGTTCAGTGGATGTAGTCAGTTACAGTCTTTGAATGTAGGAAATTTTGATACTTCCAATGTCCGGGATATGGAAGGCGTATTCCGGGGATGTACCGCTTTAAAACAGTTGTATATTGACAATTTCAAGACCGGACAGGTAGAATACCTGGATGGTGCTTTTGCTTACTGTAGTTCTCTGGAAGAATTGCACATTTTGGGATTTAAGACAAATGATATTGCGATTAAGCTGAGTTTGTTTACCGGTTGTCACAAACTGCGGGAGGTATATTTGGTACCGGACCATTGCCGCAATATTTTAAAGGATTTGCCGAAAAAGGCAGTGATTTGTAATCCGGGAGAAAAATAACAGGTAGGCTATATAATAGAATAAAGAAGTAGTCAGAGAATATGCATAATAAACTAGAAATGGAGTTCTAACTTATTGTGCATATTCTCTTGCATTTAATAGGGAAATTCGGTATAATGTAAAGTATCGGAAGAACATTATGTACGGATGAAAATGACTATAACCAAAGGGGGTACAAGATAATGTTTGGCAATTATTTTGGACACTATTTAGTAGAACAGAACTGTATTACAGCAGAGCAACTTCAGGATGTCACTGAGGCACAGAAGTCAGCGCGGGTGAAGTTAGGTATACTGGCAGTTGCTTCTGGCTTGCTTACAGAGAAGCAGGCAGATGAGGTGAATATGTTGCAGCAACAGATGGACAAGCGTTTTGGTGATATTGCTGTGGAAAAGGGATATTTGACGGAAGACCAGGTTGGTGAGATGCTGGCAAAGCAGGGCGATGATTATATGACCTTTGTTCAGGCGATGACAGACAAGGGCATTATGACCCTTTCTGAGGTACAGGCGAAGGTTTCTGAATTTCAGGAAGCAGAGGGATATTCTGACAGGGAGATGGATGATCTTAAAAGCGGTGATTTGGATCTTATTGTTCCAATTTTTATGAAGAATCCTGCCCTGTCCCGGTTACATAAAGAATATGTGGCATTGATTATGCGTAATATAATGCGTTTTGTGGACACCGATATTCGGATGGAGGAGATGGTACAACTTACTCCAACAGAATTGCAGTGCGGTGTAGAACAGGGTATTTTCGGAGATCAGAAAATGTTCACCGGAATTTTTGGTGAGCCGGAAGCCATTCTGGACATTGCCTCTACTTTTGGAAAGGAAGATTTTTCCGCTGTGGATGCAGATTCTCTGGATTCCGTGGGTGAATTTTTGAACGTAAACAATGGTTTGTTTGTTTCAACTAAGAGTGAAGAGGGAATTGAACTGGATTTAGAGCCGCCAGTGATGTATCCGGAACACAAGACGGCTTCTACAGATGGAATTGCATATTTGGTTCCAGTGTATTTGTCAGGAAAGAAAGTAACTATTGTTTTGAGCGTAAATGCAGAAGTCGAGTTGGCTTAGGAGGTAATTGGAAATGGCGAAGATTTTAATTGTGGATGATTCCAGAACATCCAGAAAGGTTCTGAGAGGAATTCTGGAAGAGGCTGGATATGAAATCATTGGTGAAGCTCCGGACGGAGAACAGGGAGTTCAGATGTACAATGAATTGAAGCCGGACATTGTGACTCTGGATATTACAATGCCTGTACTGGATGGAATTGGCGCACTCAAGAAAATTAAGGAGCGTGATTCGGATGCCAAGGTTGTAATGGTAACAGCGGCTGGACAGAAGTCTAAGATGGTAGAAGCGGTTAAGTATGGTGCTTCAGAATTTGTGGCGAAGCCCTTTGACCGGGATCAATTGTCTGCAATCATAAAAAAGGTAGCAGAAGCATAGAGTTATGAGAAGAACGAAGGCGCTCATTGTTGAGCGCCTTTTTAAGGGTGATGGCTATGATAGAAACAGTGGTAACGGTAAAACTTCCGGTGGATGAAACGCTGCGAATTAAAAAGAACCGTTTAACGCCAAATGAAATACAGGGAAATGAGAAACGTCTGGCGGTGGTAACCGGTCTGCATGGTGATGAAGTCGGTGGACAATATGTTTGCTATGAGTTAATTCGACGCATTAAGCAGGATTACGATAGTTTGCGGGGAATTGTAGATGTGTACCCGGCATTGAATCCTTTGGGGCTGGATACAGCAAAGAGAGAAAGTCCTTTTACGGATATTGACATTAATACTTGTTTCCCGGGAAATGACAATGGTTCCATAGATGAGTATGTGGCAGCCCAGATACTGGAGGACATTAAGGGCGCAGAGGTGTGCATTGATGTACACTCCAGCAGTATTTTTTTGAAGGAACAGCCCCAGGTGAGAATTAATGATGACAATGTGGAGGAAATGCTTCCCTTTGCCCGAAGCATGAATGCAGATTTAGTCTGGATTCATCCATCTTCTACAGTAAAAGAGGGAAGTCTTGCATACGCACTGAATGAGATTGGCGTCAAGACTATGGTAATTGAAGCGGGAGTGGCATTGCAGATTTACTACGAATACTGCGACCAATTGATTGAGGGTATTTTTGCCCTGATGAAAAAAATGGGAATCTGGGTGGGAGAAATCCGTCAGCCGAAGGAACCGGTGATTGTGGATGACAGCAACATTGCATTTATGAATTGTGAGACCAGTGGAACGTTTATTGCTCAGGCAGAACATGGTACTTTCGTGAAGAAAGGGGATGTGATTGGAAGAGTGGTGAAGGTAATTACTGGTGCGGTGGAGGAAGTTTTAACTGCGCCTTGCGATGGCGTGGTATTTTCACTGCGGGCTTACCCGGTTGTGGAAGAGGGCTCTTTGATTGCCAGAATTGTCAAAAGTGATTTTCAAAGTGAAACTGCCTTTACCACGATTCCAGAACCGACGAAGGGAGGCGCGGATTTGTGAAGATAGAAGAAATCCTGACAATGAGTACAGATTTTCGTGAGGACAATCAGATTAAATCCTTTACCTTTGGGCATGGCAAAAAGGCAGCCTGTATTGTAGGAGCAATGCGGGGAAATGAATACCAGCAGTTGTACATCTGCTCCCAGTTGATTCGGACTCTGACCAGACTGGAGGAAAAAGGAGCCATTGTTTCGGGAAAAGAAATTATGGTGATTCCGTCTTTGAATGGACATTCTATTAATATTGGGAAAAAATATTGGGGAATGGATAATTCGGACATTAACCGGCAATTTCCCGGGAATCCTCATGGTGAGGCGACCAGTCGGATTGCGGCAAGGGTGTTGGAGGTAGTTAGTGCCTATGATTACGGGATTCAATTTCCAAGTTTCTATTTAGAAGGAGAATTTATTCCACACATCCGTATGATGGAGACAGGAAAAGAAAGTAGCAGTCTTGCAAATCTGTTTGGAATGCCCTATGTAGTCATCAGTGAGCCCAGAGCATTTGATGGTTCTACGTTGAATTATAATTTGCAGATGCGGGGTACCAATGCGTTTTCTGTATATACCAGTACCACAAGCAGTATTGAGGAAAATCTGGCGGGACAGGCGGTTTCTGCCGTCCTTCGCTTTTTGACCAGAATGGGGATTATACGTTACCAGTTACATCCGGGATATATTGCTACAGTGTTGGAAGAAAGTGAACTGATTAGTGTTAAGAGTACGGCATCGGGAGTGCTTCACAAAACCTGTGCGATTAATCAGGAGGTGGAGCGGGGAGAATTGCTGGCAGAGATTCTTCACCCTTATGATGGAAGTGTGATTGCGGAAATTCATTCTCCTTTTGACGGAATTGTATTTTTTGCAAATACGGAACCAATGGCATTTCAAAACAGTGCTGTTTTCAAATTAATCAAAAAATTGCATGCGTAACAAAGAAAACATTTTTGTATGACTTGTTTCCTGACTGGGATTCATGCTATACTAACATTTATACTGATATAAGAATATGGAGGTAATGATTGACATGAGTAACGTAAGACGAATTTATGTGGAAAAGAAAGGGGACTATGCGGTGCCGGCAAAGGAATTGCTGGCAGATATAAGAGGATACCTGAACATTAAATCGGTGCAGGCAGTACGCATTCTGGTTCGTTATGATATAGAGAATATTTCTGAGGAAACTTATAAAAAGGCACTTCATACAGTGTTTTCTGAGGCTCCGGTGGATGTGTGCTATGAAGGTAATGATGCGCTTCTGACAAAGGAAGAGGATACGGTATTTTCTGTGGAGTATTTACCGGGACAGTTTGACCAGAGAGCCGATTCCGCAGAACAGTGTGTAAAGTTATTAAATGAGAATGAGGAACCGGTGATTCGTTCTGCGACTACTTATGTTATTAGCGGTAAATTGACACAGGAGGAATTGAAGGCGATTCAGGACCATTGTATTAATCCTGTGGATTCCCGTCTGGCAAGTCTTGCAGTTCCCAATACTTTGACCCAGAGTTTTGAAGAGCCGGAGAATGTCAAGATTTTTGATGGTTTTCAGGATATGCCTGAGGCAGAATTAAAGCAGTTATATGATTCCCTTGGATTGGCGATGACATTCCGGGATTTTCTCCATATTCAGAAATATTTCCATGGCGAGGAAAAGAGAGACCCATCCATGACGGAAATCCGGGTGTTGGATACCTATTGGTCTGACCACTGCCGTCATACTACATTTTCTACAGAACTGAAGAATGTTACGTTTGAGGAGGGTTATTACCGGAAACCGATTCAGGATAGTTACGATGCTTACCTTGCTAATTTTGAAGAACTTTATAAAGACCGGGATGACAAATATGTATGTCTGATGGATTTGGCGCTCATGGCTATGAGAAAGCTGAAAAAGGACGGAAAGCTTAACGATATGGAGGAATCTGATGAGATTAACGCCTGCTCCGTTGTGGTTCCCGTAGAAATGGATTACGGTGACCATGTGGAGACAGAGGAATGGCT
>JAQXNR010000037.1 GCA_029098105.1 Lachnospiraceae bacterium | reverse complement strand
GAAATATGACTGCAAAAGAAAAAATATGGAGTTCTTTATTCCAGGCAGTGGCACCGAGAACGGCGGGATTTAACAGTGTAGATTTGTCTTTGGTGAGTGAGCCGGGACAATTGATGACCATTGTGCTCATGTTGATTGGTGGGGCTCCGGGTTCTACTGCGGGGGGAATGAAAATGACTACGATTGCAGTACTGTTTCTGGCGATGTTCTCCACTTTCCGCAGAAAAGAAGATGTAAATTGTTTTGGAAGAAGAATTACAGAGAATGTCATTAAAAATGCGGCAGCCATATTGCTCATGTATTTGTCTCTGTTTTTAATCGGTGCGTTTGTGATTAGTTGTGTGGAGGGACTTCCTCTGCAGACCTGTCTGTTTGAAACGGCATCGGCAATTGGAACGGTAGGATTATCTCTTGGGATTACATCCCAGGTAGGACCTCTTTCCCACATTATTCTGATGGTTCTTATGTTTCTTGGAAGAGTGGGTGGACTGACTTTGATTTTTGCTATGGGTTCCGGTCCCCGGGCGAATCTTTCGAAGTTGCCCCAGGAAAAAATTACAGTTGGATAGAAGGAGAAAAAGATGAAATCAATATTGTTAATTGGATTAGGAAGATTTGGAAGAGAGATTGCGATTACACTGAATGATTTGAAGCATGAGGTGATGGGAGTTGACAAAGTGGAAGAACGGGTAGAATCGGTTCTCCCTTATGTTACCAGCACCCAGATTGGGGACAGTACGAACGAGGAATTTTTAAGGTCTCTTGGTGTGGACAATTTTGATGTATGTATTGTGACCATTGGAAATGATTTTCAGGCATCTTTGGAGACGACCTCTCTTTTGAAAGAATTGGGAGCAAATCTGGTGGTGGCAAGAGCGGCGACGGATGTACATGAAAAGTTTTTGCTGCGCAATGGAGCTGACGAAGTTGTTTACCCGGTGAAGCAGTTTGCCAAATGGACTGCTTTTCGGTATAGTTCAGAGCATATTTTTGATTTCTTTGCGCTGGACAAAGATTTTTCCATATTTGAGATAGAGGTACCGGAAGACTGGATTGGAAAAAACATCGGCGAGATTAACATCCGCAAAAAATATAACATCAATATTCTGGCTGTGAAACGCGATACCAAGATGGACTTGGCAATCACTCCGGAAACCTCTTTTTCCGGTGGCGAATTGTTGCTGGTGTTGGGAAACAATAAAGATGTTCAAAAGTATTTCCACATCTGATGCAAGGGGGCAGTCCATGGGAATTTCTGTAATATTTACCGGAGGGACGATTGGCAGCCGCGTGAATGAACAGGGAGTGCTGACTCCCCGGGAACAGTCCCCGTATTTTCTGTTGGAAGAATATAACAGGCAGTATGGCAATTCGGTGGAGTTTACTACTGCAGAGCCATATCGGATATTAAGTGAGAATCTGGATGCCCCTCATTTACTTTCTCTTATTTCCAGTGTGAATGCCATAGTGGAGAGGGGAGAAACCGAGGGGATTGTGATTACCCACGGGACGGATACGCTATGTTACAGTGCGGCAGTGCTGGGATATGTATTTGGAGACGTGGACATTCCTATTGTTCTTGTTTCCAGCGATTATATTTTGCAGGATATCCGGTCAAATGGGTTGGTTAATTTTCACTATGCACTGGAATTCATAAGAGGCAGATATGGGACAGGCGTATTTGTGAGCCATCAAAACAGAGGAGGCATACCTACGATTCACAGGGGAACCCGGCTGTTGCAGCAGCCGCCTCTTTCGGGAGAGGTGAATAGTATAAAGGAGAGTTGGTATGGCAGGTTTGAGAAGGGGATGTATCAGGACAATCCCTGCTACCATGTTTTAGAGGGAGAGTCTTGTCTGTTTCCGGACAAAAAGAAAATAAAACTGTCAGAACAGGAATCTGCGGTTATGCGCTTGATTCCCTTCGTAGGAATGAGCTACCCGGAACTGTCCCGGCAGACAAGAGCAGTTTTACATGAGAGTTACCATTCGGGAACGGTTGCAATCAGCCCTCAACTGGAGCGTTTTATGCAGCGAGCAAGAGAACTGGAAATACCGGTGTTTCTCTGTGGACTGCCCGGTGAGGAGCGGGAATATGAAACGGTAAGCCAGTATAAATCGATGGGAATGCGGCCTCTTGCAGAGAGTGCTCCGGTGGCACAGTATTGTAAATTATGGCTTGCAGTCAGTAACGGGCTGGATGTGGAACGGGTTATGAATACTTTAGTGGCAGAAGATTTTATTTTGTGATATAATGGGTAAAAACAAGCCGAAGTTTCGTTTAATGAAAGAGGGGGTGTCTACATGGCAAAAATAGCGGACAGGAATCAGAAAAATTTACGAGTTTGCAGAAAGTGCAGACGTTTTTTCGAATACCAGAATATTGGGTATGGTCTTTGCCCTGACTGTACAAGGATTGACAATGAAAATTTTGAGAAGGTAAAGGACTATTTAATTGACCACGGTGCGGCAACAGCGCAGGAAATCAGTAATGCACTGGACATCAGTGAAATTGTCATATACCAGTATTTGCGGGATGGACGAATTGAGATTCCAGATAATTCCCCGATTTATATTAAGTGTGAGTTGTGTCATGCAGATATTCGTTATGGAAAGTATTGTCCGGAATGTGCAATGAAGATGAAAAAAGAATTAAACAAAGGCACTACAACAATAGATATTTACGAAGTTGGAGAGAAACCCAAGAATAGACTAAGTGGAAAAATGCATATTTATGAAAATTGAAAGGAAACCTTACAGGAAATGTAAGTGTTCATTCAGAGACCTCCCTGTTATAATCAGAGTATGAAAAAGATACTGACAGGGAGGTTTTTTTATGCAGGAAAAATTACTGGAGATACAATCGCTATATAAGGAGTATGGCAGCAAAGAGAATGTAACAAAGGCTCTGAATGGAATTACATGCAGTGTGCAGCAGGGAGAATTCCTTGGCATTATGGGAAGCAGTGGGTCTGGAAAGACGACTCTGCTCAATTGTGTAGCCACTATGATTCGTCCTACCCGGGGGGCGATTTTACTGGGAGGGGAAGACATCGGAAAGTTTCGGGGAGCGCGTCTTTCCCAGTACCGGGGAAACCGAATTGGTTACCTGTTTCAAAATTTCGAGTTGTTGGACAATCTGACAGGAGAGGAAAATATAAAAATGCCCCTTGCAATTCATAAGAAAGAGGGAAAAGCGGAACAGGAGCGTTTTCAGGAACTGGCAGAGTATTTGGAGATTGAGTCAGTGTTGAACAAGTTTCCGGCGCAGATGTCCGGTGGGCAAAAACAGAGGGTGGCAGCAGCAAGAGCTTTGATTATGAATCCGGAACTGGTTCTGGCAGATGAACCTACAGGAGCGCTGGACAGCAAAAATGCTAAAAACCTGATGGAGAAACTGACAGGATTAAACCGGCAACAAGGTACGACTATTATGATGGTGACCCACGATGTCAATGCAGCGAGTTATTGCTCACGAATTTTGTTTATTCAGGATGGCGTGATTTTTCATGAACTGCGGCAAAATGTCCAGGAGGAGACACAGCAGGATTTTTACAGGCGGATTATTGCCGTGCAGGCACAGTTGGGAGGGGGCAGTGCAAATGTTTTTTAAATGGATTCATCGAAACAGTAAAAAAAGTTCCAGAGAAAACGGTATTTATTTTGCATGCCTGGTGATTTCCATTGTTGCCTGTTATGTTATTCTGGCGTTGGAAAAGCAGGATGTTATGATTTTTTTAAAACAGATGGAGAGTGATGCGGTAAAGCGTCTTTTGGGACTGCTCTCCGGAGCATATGGAGCTTCCCTGTGCCTGATTTTCTTTCTGATTTATTTTGCCCAGAAATACCAGCTGGAGCGCAGGAGTCATGAATTTGGAATGTTGCTGATGTTGGGTATGAAGCGAAGCCGAATGTTTTTATGGTTGATGGCGGAGGATTTATATAGCAGTGCGGTTGCCCTGGTGATTGGATTGCCGTTGGCTGTTTTTCTCTCTGAGGGGATTAGTCTTATTACTGCACGGCTCATTGGACTGGGAATTATAGGACATCATTTTGCCTTGTCCATAAAAGCATGTGTGCTTACCAATCTGGGATTTTTAGGGGTCAAGATGGCCGCGAATATTCTGCTTAGTTTCCGGATGGTTAAGCGGGAACCGGACCGGTTGATGCGGGATAGTCAGGAGCAAAAGCAGAGAACTCAGAAAGAGTGGATTTCCTTTGTTCTTTTTCTGGCTGGCGTGATTCTGCTGGGAACAGCCTATGCATTGGCAATTTATGGTAGAGCATGGACACGTCTGTTCTGGTTTGCCCTCACTCTGCTGCTTGGTATGATGGGAACGCTTTTTTTCATAAAAGGATTTTGTGCAGTGTTCAGCCACATGGCAAAAAAGTGCAGGCAAGTTAGTGTGTTTACGTTTCGCCAGTTACAGGAGAATGTATTTTTGCGGTCATTTTCTCTGACCGTGTCTTCCCTTCTGGTACTGGTGGCAATCGTCTGCATGAGTTATGGTATTTCTGTGGCAGTGGCAAATGTTCAGAATGGGGACCGGCACACTATGGATTTTACGGTTGAGACATACGATGAGGAGGAGGAACAACAGTTACGTCTCTGGTCTGAGAGAAAAGAAGTGCGTTCCCGGATTACAGCCTGGTCCCGGGTTCTGGTGGCAATGCTGCCCACAAAAGAGGTATGGGGAGAAGAAACGGACGTGGCAACTTTTGATTATAATGTAGAGGGGTTAGACCAGGCAGCATCGCAGATTGCTGAAGAGTTGCAGGAATGCTATGAGAATTCTGCCAGCATATCCCGGAAACCACCCTATATGATTGCTCTTTCCGGTTGGAATGAAATTCGGAAGAATGGAGGAAAAGAGGAAGTGAAACTGTGCCCCGGGGAACTGGCTTTTTACATGGATTCCGAGTGCTACAGCCCCCAGACAGGGAAACTGTTTCAGGCACTTTTAGAGCAAAATCCCAAACTGGTAATTGACGGGAAGGAATATAAGGTAAAAGGAATCTATACGGACGATATTGTAGTGGACCGAAGTATTACGATTGGATTTGGCATTTTACTGCCGGATGAAGACTTTTTCTATTATGCAGACAAAAATAATATTTCTACTTACTGGAATGCCTATCTTTCCAAAGATTTAGTAGAAAAAGAAGGGTTACTTGCGGCAATTCAACAGGTGAATCAGGAATTTGAAAAAAGTGGGTTTACCTATGAAAATTATTTGCAAAATATGGGACGTCAGTTGTTTTATATTGTGGCGGCTAGTTACCTCACCATTTACCTGGCAGTTATATTTTTGCTGATTGCCAATACCGTCATCAGTCTGCAGTTTCTTATGCAGGAAAAGAGAACACAGAAACGCTACCATACACTGGTTCGTATGGGTAGTACCTATGAAGCGCTCTGTCAGTCTTCCCGCCGACAGATTCGATGGTATTTTGGAGTTCCAGTGGGGGTTGCTGCAGTCAGTAGTGTGTTTGGAGTGCGCTCTCTGTTTACGGGGATGCTGCCCAGCAGTTTAACTGGTGAAGTGAAAAGTCTGCTTTTGATTTCCTGTGCTATGATTC
>JAQXNR010000036.1 GCA_029098105.1 Lachnospiraceae bacterium | reverse complement strand
GCAGAGTTCAAAAAGATCATATGGCCGGGAAAAAAAGAGTTAGCAAAACAGACAGGTGTTGTTTTGGCTGCTGCGATCGTCATTGGTATAATTGTTGCAATTATTGATATGGGTATCCAGTACGGGATCCAGTTTTTAATGCAGTAAGGGACAGGTGATCAAGTATGGCAGACGAAGCAAAATGGTATGTTGCTCATACCTATTCCGGCTATGAGAACAAAGTAAAAACCACAATTGAGAAAACAGTGGAGAACCAAAAGCTTAACGATCAGATTCAGGAGGTCATGGTTCCGGTACAGACCGTAATGGAGTCAAAGAATGATACCAAACGGGAAGTGCAGCGGACACTGTTTCCGGGTTATGTACTGGTGAAGATGGTGATGAATGACGATACCTGGTACGTTGTTCGTAACACAAGAGGTGTGACAGGATTTGTCGGACCCGGATCCAAACCGGTGCCGCTGACAGAAGAAGAGATGCGGAAAATGGGTGTACTGCAGAGCAGAAAGGTAAGCCTGGATGTAAATGTAGGCGATTCTGTAAAAGTAGTATCCGGACCTTGGGCTGATACAGAATCTGTTGTTAAGAGTGTCAACGAGCAGAAAGAGAAAGTAACCATCGTTGTTGACGTCTTAGGAAGAGATAGTACGGTCGAGATTGATTTCTCAGATATTCAGAAGTTATAGGATTTTTATATAAGTGATTATATAAAGAGCGAGTGGGAGGGCTTAAATCCCGCAAAACCACAATTTTCAGGAGGTGCGCTAGAATGGCGAAAAAAGTTACAGGTTATATCAAGTTACAGATTCCAGCAGGTAAGGCAACACCTGCACCACCAGTTGGTCCTGCACTGGGTCAGCACGGTGTAAACATTGTAGAATTTACAAAGCAGTTCAACGCTAAGACAGCAGACCAGGGTGACATGATTATTCCAGTTGTCATCACGGTATACCAGGACAGAAGCTTTAGTTTCATTACGAAGACTCCGCCTGCTGCAGTTTTATTGAAGAAGGCTTGTAAAATCCAGTCTGGTGCAAGCAACTCTAAGAAAGAGACAGTTGCAACCATTTCCAAGGCTGAGGTACAGAAGATTGCTGAGTTGAAGATGCCTGACTTGAATGCAGGTAGTTTAGAGGCAGCTATCAGCATGATTGCTGGTACCGCAAGAAGTATGGGAATTAAGGTAGAGGATTAGTAGGTCCCTACGCCAGATGGAAATAGGAGAGTCCCCCTCCGGTGCATAGCACCTACGGCGGACAGAATAGGAGAGTCCCCCTCCGGTGCATAGCACCTACGGCGGACAGAATAGTGGGAGGGTTTCTTCCCGATACTACCACAGGAGGTTATTTATTATGAAAAAAGGTAAGAGATATGTAGAAGCTGCTAAGTTAGTAGATAAGACAGCAGCATATGATGTGTCAGAGGCAGTTGCTTTGGTAAAGAAAGCTGCCAGCGCAAAATTTGATGAGACGGTAGAAGCTCACATCCGTTTGGGTGTAGATAGCCGTCATGCAGACCAGCAGGTTCGTGGTGCGGTTGTATTACCTCATGGAACTGGTAAGACAGTTCGTGTTTTGGTATTCGCTAAGGGTCCCAAGGCAGATGAGGCACAGGCAGCAGGAGCAGATTTCGTTGGAGCAGAGGATTTGATTCCGAAGATTCAGAACGAAGGCTGGCTGGATTTTGATGTTGTTGTTGCAACTCCGGATATGATGGGTGTTGTTGGTCGTCTGGGTCGTGTACTGGGACCGAAGGGATTAATGCCAAACCCGAAGGCTGGTACTGTAACCATGGATGTAACCAAGGCAATCGAGGACATCAAAGCAGGTAAAATTGAGTATAGATTAGATAAGTCCAATATTATTCATGTGCCAATTGGTAAAGCTTCTTTCACAGAGGAGCAGTTAGCGGACAACTTCCAGACGCTTATTGATGCAATCATTAAGGCAAAACCGTCTTCTGCAAAGGGAACTTATTTGAGAAGTGTAACCCTCACTTCCACAATGGGACCTGGCGTGAAGATTAATACGGTTAAGTTAGCATAATTGCACAGCATAGAAGAAAAGCACAGCCTTCGGGTTGTGCTTTTTTTGGTGGTTGTGATACAATAAGAGAACTAATAGTTAGGTAATTGCGAAACGAGATGGTTCTAATACAATAAACATAATTTATATAACATTCGCTTCGTTGTCCTCCCTTCGGTCGGTACAAAGGCACTCATTTATATATAAATTATGTTTATTTATTATTGAAGCATAGGAGTTTCGTAATTGCCTAAGAACTTAAAGTTCGAACGGGGAGGAAGTTATGGTAGAACGTATTTTGTTATTTAAACGGCAATCGGTGT
>JAQXNR010000035.1 GCA_029098105.1 Lachnospiraceae bacterium | reverse complement strand
AAATGGGACCTCATTTTGCTGTGGGAGATACCTGTTACAGCCATAGTGAGGAAGTTCGGCTGTTTAATCCGGATGGAAAGGAAATTGTGGCGAAGGAAAATGAGTGTTCTGTGTTGCGCAGTACGGATGAGGAAAAGGCGTATTTTAATATACACACGGATATTACGATTCCCTATGAGGAAATTGGCTTGATTGCGGCAGTACGACCGGATGGAAGTCAGATTGAACTGCTCCGGGATGGAAGGTTTGTACTACCGGGAACGGAAGAATTAAATCTTCCTGCATTGGATGCACTTTTGCAGTAGAAAAGTAACACTTGATTTTTGAATGAAAATAAACTATGCTTAATTAGGTGATTGGGAACTGCATGATTTTGCAATTGCCGGTTAATTTTGAAGATTGAGAGGTAACAAGCATGAGCACAAAGGAAATGAAACCTGTAAAAGAAGGAAAAGTACGGGAAATTTATGACAATGGAGATAGCCTGATTATGGTGGCAACAGACCGGATTAGCTGTTACGATGTCATTCTCAAGAACATCATCAGTAAGAAAGGAACGGTATTGACCCAGATGTCTAAGTTCTGGTTTGATTTAACCGCAGACATTTTGCCGAATCACATGATTTCTACGGATGTAGAGGATATGCCGGAGTATTTCAGACAGCCTCAGTTTGATGGAAATAGTATGATGTGCCGAAAATTGGAAATGCTTCCGATTGAGTGTATTGTGAGAGGTTATATTACCGGAAGTGGTTGGGCAAGTTACCAGAAGAATGGTACGGTTTGTGGAATTCGTCTGCCGGAAGGACTGAAGGAATCTGACAAATTGCCGGAACCTATTTATACACCTTCCACGAAAGCGGATTTGGGAGATCACGATGAGAATATTTCTTTTGAGCAGAGCGTAGAAGTTCTGGAGAAGGAATACCCGGGTAAGGGACAGGAGTATGCAGAGAAATTAAGAGATTATACCATTGCATTATATAAAAAATGTGCAGACTATGCACTGGAGCGGGGTATTATTATTGCAGATACCAAGTTTGAGTTTGGATTGGATGAGGATGGTAATATTGTATTAGGAGATGAGATGCTGACTCCGGACAGTTCCCGTTTCTGGCCGGCAAAGGGCTATGAGGCAGGGCATGGACAGCCTTCCTTTGACAAACAGTTTGCCCGTGACTGGTTGAAAAATAACGAAGGAAAGCATGATTGGGAGTTACCTGCCGATATTGCTCAGAAGACGATTGACAAGTATTTAGAGGCTTATGAATTGCTGACAGGGGAAAAACTGGACAAATAGAAAATGAAATCATTGTTGAAAAAAGGACTGCTTTATGAGCAGTCCTTTTTGAATCATAAAAAGTAATGGAGTTACTGGTATTTGGCAATTACTTCTTCGTTTGCCTTCATAGCAGACTGTTCCATTTCTTTACGTTCTGCCAATAACTGTTCCCGGATTTCAGAATGTTGTACTGCCATAATCTGTAATGCCAGATAGGCAGCATTTTTACTTCCGTTAATTGCTACCGTTGCCACAGGAATGCCGGATGGCATCTGGACAATTGACATCAAAGCATCCATACCGTCCAGTACAGAGCCGGAGAGGGGTACACCAATTACTGGGAGAACGGTTTGGGAAGCAACTACACCGGGAAGGGCGGCTGCCATTCCTGCGGCGGTAATAATCACTTCTGTGCCATTTTGGTTACATTCCTCAATAAACTGGGAAAGACCTTCGTGTGCCCGATGAGCGGACAGGCAGCGCACCGCTACTTCTACACCATATTTTTTTAAAATTCCAATGGCTGGTTCTACTTTTGGTAAATCGCTGGTAGAACCCATAATAATTGCTGTTTTCATGTTTCTTTCTTCCTTTCTGTCACATCATTATATATGTTATTTTAATAAACATACCCCTTTGCTGTCAATACTGCCATTAAATGGTCAATATGGGTCTGACAAATTGTGTCATTCTTTCCCTCTACCATTAAGCGCAAGAGGGGTTCTGTACCGCTTTGACGCACAATTACCCGTCCTTCTGCACCCAGTTCTTTCGTGATGGCGGACACTGTTTTTTGTAAATCTTCGTCCTCATAGGCAAGTTGTTTGTCGGTGACGGGGACATTTACGTTGAGTTGGGGAAAAATTTGGATTCCCTCCAGCAAATCGGAGAGAGAACTTTTTTCTGAGGCCAGAATTTCCATAAGCATCAGAGAAGTGAGAAGTCCGTCCCCGGTCTGGGCATAATCACCCAAAATAATATGCCCGGTTTGCTCGCCACCCAGGTTGTAGCCATTTTTAACCATGCATTCGGAAACATATTTGTCACCTACATCCGTTTGAACCAGTTCGATTCCCTGGGCGTTTAGGGCAAGACGAAGCCCGATGTTGGAAATTAGCGTGGATACTACAGTGTTTTTGTTCAGACACCCTTGGCGATGAAAATAGGATGCGCACAGGTACATAATTAAATCCCCATTTACCAGCCGTCCGGTATTGTCTACGGCAAAGCAGCGGTCTGCATCTCCGTCGTAGGCGAAACCAATGTCCAAACCATTGTCTTTTACAAAGGTTTGCAGGGATTCGGTATGGGTGGAACCACAATTTTTGTTAATATTGGTTCCGTTGGGTTTGTTGTGAATGACATATACCTGTGCTCCCATCTGGGTAAAAAGCGGTTTGGCAAGAGAACTGGCAGCACCGTTGGCACAGTCAATTCCTACCCGTAGACCTTCCCAACTGTGGGAGGGCAGGCTCTGTAAATGCCTTAAGTAGTGAGCGCGCCCAATGGAAAAATCAATGGTTTTACCGATGGCATTCTTGGTGACCAAAGGTAAATCGTCGTTAGGAGCATCTATGTACTGTTCGATTTCTTCTTCCAATTGTGCTGGAATTTTATGTCCATCGGCATCGATGATTTTGATTCCGTTGTCATAATAAGGATTGTGGCTGGCGGAAATCATAATTCCACAGTCAAATTGTTCTTCTTTGACATTATAGGAAACACAAGGTGTGGGTGCCACATGAAGAAGGTAGGTTTTGGCACCGCTTGCCATCAGTCCGGCGACAAGAGCATATTCAAACATATAACCGGACAACCGGGTGTCCTTTCCGATTACAATCCTCGCTGGGCGGTTTTTACTGAAATAATAACCCAAATATCTTCCGATACGGTAGGCATGGGTAGAGGTTAAGTTGACATTTGCTTCGCCGCGAAATCCATCTGTTCCAAAATACTTTCCCATAAAATCCCCTCCTGTTTTTCTTTTTATTCTAAATCAAAAATATTCTTAATAAGTGCAATTGCATCCTCCAGATGCCGGGTTGTATTGTAAATGGCAATAGAGGGTGTTGCAAGGTTACTTTTTCCTTCCTTATATAAACGGGTTTTGGAGATGTCCAGTGCATAGGGATGTTCCTCACCGGAAGTGTCTTTGCAGAGGATGATGTAAGGTTCCAGTTCCTTATACATATCACTGGGCAGGGTGTCCTCAAGATTACAGAAGTTGTCATCTTCAGAGAACCATTCAATCACGTCCTGGTCTGCGATCATAGTGTCAATCAGGTAGTCTGTCATTTGGGTAAAAATACTTTGACAGCCGGAATCACCACCGTAGTATCCCGGATCATAATTGCTGATGTCAGTAGAAAAACAGTTGACTCCAATCATATATTTGCTGGAATCGTAGTCGATGCTGTTTTTGATTTCCGACTCCAGTACGGTCGGGAACGTTTCATTATAAGAATCGTTGACGACGACACAGTTAAAAGCATAATCTTTATGAGTCACAATGGCATGAAGACCATAGACAAAGGTAAATACTACCAGCAGAGTAACAAGAATCTGCCACTTGTGGTAGTAAATGAAATAACCCACCTTTTCCCGACGGGTATCCATCGTTGCCATGGTGTCCTTTTCTAACTGCCAACTGTCCCGCAGACTTTTCTTGTAGCGCTGCCAGGAAGTCATATTGGCCTCGGCGGCAATCTCCTCTGGTGTGCGCTTTTTCTCAGCAGGTTTGGGTGTCAGTTGCTGTTTTTCCTGTTCCGCTTCGATGCGGCTGGTTGCTGCATTTTTCTCTTCTAAAATAGAAGGGGTTATATTGGCATTTTGCCGTTGACGCTGTTCTTTTTTCTTTTTTTTGTTTTTCTTTGACATAGGAAACCAACTTTCTGAATAAAATATAATACTATTATTTTATCATAGAACGAATAAAATGGTAGGGTTTTTTGTGTGAAAAATATATGAAAAAGGAAGCGCTGACATGACCTTTCGGGATTTAAAATGCAAAGAGGTGATTAACTGTTGCAATGGTGTAAAAATGGGCTTTGTAACGGATTTGGAATTCTGCCCGGTAAGTGGTCAGATTAAGTGTCTGATCGTTCCGGAGCCGGGGCTTCTTTTCGGTTGTTTTTGTGGCGGAAAGGTAGTGGAGATTCCCTTTTGTGATATTGTACGGATTGGACCGGATGCAATTGTGGTAAATCTTCCGATGAAGCCGCCGAAACTGAAAAAATAAAATTTTTCTTGACCGATGATAGAAAAAAACACTATAATTATTTTATATAAATACAGTTCAGATTCGGCGCGCCCGAAAGGAGAAAATATATGAAATGCCCATTTTGTGCCCATGAGAATACGAAAGTAATTGATTCCCGTCCGGCGGATGACAACAATTCCATCCGGCGACGCAGGGAATGTGAAAAATGTGGAAAACGGTTTACTACCTATGAAAAAATTGAATCCATTCCGTTGGTTGTCATCAAAAAGGACAATACCCGGGAGACTTATGACCGCTCTAAGATTGAGCGGGGAATTTTGCGTTCCTGCCATAAACGTCCGGTTTCTGTGGGAGAGATTGAGCGGGCGGTAGATGACATTGAGAACCGGATTTTTAATATGGAATTGAAGGAGATTGAAAGTTCTGTAATCGGTGAGATTGTAATGGAACGGCTGATGGATTTGGAGGAAGTTGCTTACGTCCGGTTTGCTTCTGTGTATCGGGAATTTAAGGACGTGAACACGTTTATGAATGAGATTAAAAAGATTTTGAGCAAAACAGAAAAAGAAAAGGAAAAATAAATTCCTTTACAACACGTAACAAATATGATACTATTGAAATACGCCTTTTGTACCCGGAGAGACAAGGAGCGTATATGTATAGTTGGGTTTTAAGTGGAACGGTGTGTGGTGTAGAGGGCTGTTCAGTTGGTGTAGAAGTGGACGTGAGCAGTGGACTGCCGGTGTTTGATATGGTGGGTTACCTGGGTTTTGCTGTGCGGGAATCCCGGGAACGGGTGCGAACCGCTTTGAAGAATTCTGGTTTTCTTCTGCCGGCGAAGCGCATTACTGTGAATTTGTCTCCGGCAGATTTGCATAAGGAAGGCTCTGCCTTTGATTTGGCGATTGCCATAGCAATTTTAGTTGCAATCGGTGCAGTTCCCCAGAAACAGGTGGAAGGATATCTGGTGCTGGGAGAACTGGGATTGAATGGAGAAGTTCGTTCTGTGAATGGAGTGCTTCCAATGCTTTCCCATGCTTTTTCTTGTGGAATTTCCAAGGCAATTGTGCCTTGCTCCAATGTACAGGAAGGGGCAGTAGTGGAAGGAATACGAGTATATGGAGTGCGCAGTCTGAAGGAAGCGGTTTCCTTTTTTCTGGCACAGGAACAGGGAATAGAAGAGATTACCCCGGCACAGGTGGATGTGCGGGGGTTGTTTTCATTGGAAAGGAATTACCAGCGGGATTTTTCTGAGATTGCAGGGCAGGATTTTGTCAAGCGGGCTTTGGAAATTGCTGCAGCAGGATTTCATAACATATTGCTGGTTGGTCCGCCCGGGGCGGGTAAGTCTATGATGGCACAGTGTCTTCCTTCTATTCTGCCTGGGCTGACTCTGGCTGAGAGTATTGAACTGACAAAGATTTACAGTGTGAGAGGGCTGCTTGGGGAGGGGGAGTCACTGATTACCCGAAGACCTTTCCGGGCACCTCACCATACTGTGTCCTGTACTGCGGTGACTGGTGGTGGGAGAAGTCCCCTTCCCGGCGAGATGAGTCTTGCCCATAAGGGAATATTGTTTCTGGATGAACTTCCAGAGTTTAAGAGGGAGGTTATTGAGGCAATGCGGCAGCCGTTAGAAGAAGGCAGAGTTACCGTTTCCCGGTTACAGGCTGCCTATACTTTTCCCAGTGATTTTATGCTGGTGGCGGCAATGAATCCCTGCCTGTGCGGATATTACCCGGACCGGATGCGGTGCCGGTGTTCCGAGGGACAGATTCAGCGGTATTTGTCTAAAGTGAGTCAGCCGTTACTGGACCGGATTGATTTGTGTGTACAGACACGTCCTGTCTCCTATGAGCAACTACACAGTCGAAAGTCAGCGGAGTCTTCACAGCAGATTCGTGGCAGAGTGACGCGGGCACAGCTGCTCCAGCGGGAGCGCTACCAAAATAGTGGTATTGTGTTCAATTCCCAACTTTCTGCAAAACAGTTGGAACAGTTCTGTTTTCTGGATGAAGAGGGAGAGGCATTTATGAAACAGGCGATGGGGCGCTTTGATTTTAGTGCCCGGACGTACCACAGGATATTACGGGTAGCGAGAACGATTGCAGATTTGGCGGAGAGCGACACAATCCGGCAGTCTCACCTTTGTGAAGCGATTGCATACCACAATGGGAATCTGAAGAATATGTTTCCGGATTCGGAATAGAAAGGGGTGAGGGGATGAATTCAGAAGAAGAATTTTGGTTTTGGTTGAATACGATTCCGGGAATTGGAAGAAAAACAATTGACAAACTGTTGGAGCAATTTGGTTCTCCGCAGAAAGTGTATGAAACTACGGAGAAAGAATGGAAACGGTGTCTGACAGCGTCACAGTTGGATGCTCTGGTCCGTTCCCGGAATCCCGGGCGGGTACGGGAGCAGCTGAAGCGGCTTTCAGACCGGAATATTATTTTTATGTGGCAGGGGCATCCCGGATACCCAAAGCGACTGCTTCAATTGTTTGATGCCCCCTATGGTTTGTATTTAAAGGGCAGTCTTCCCCGGGAAAAGCAGAGGACAATCGCGGTGGTGGGAGCGCGGAATGCAGATGACTATGGAAGAGAACTGGCATTTTATTTTTCCCGGGAACTGGCGGGGGCAGGCATCGGAGTCATCAGTGGTCTGGCTTATGGAGTGGATGGACAGGCCCATCGGGGGGCGTTGGAAGTTGGTGGATATACTCTGGGAATTCTGGGAAGTGGAATTAATATTTGTTACCCAAAAGAGAATTACCGATTATATGGTAAGTTAGCACAGAATGGCGGTATTATGTCGGAATACGGTTTGGATATTGCTCCGAAACCTGGATTGTTTCCAGTACGCAATCGCCTGATTGCAGCAATGGCAGATGGGATTCTGGTGGTACAGGCAAGAAAAAAGAGTGGTTCTCTGATTACTGTGGACCAGGGATTGGAGTTAGGTCGGGATATTTTTGCTCTGCCGGGAAGAGTTGGAGATGAATTGTGTGAGGGCTGTAACCAGATGATTCAAAGTGGTGCCAAATTGGTCACAAAAGTGGAGGATATTTTGGAGGAATGGGGCGAAATATCTGATAATTCCCCCAGTTTTCAGATACATTCTAAGAACACACTTGTAAAGATTGAAAAAATGGTGTATAGTGTAATGCGTTTGGAACCCAAACATGTGGATGCGATTCTGGAGGAGACTGGTCTTACGATAGCGCAACTGATTCCGGTTCTGATGCAGTTGGAACAACAGGGATATATAAGGCAGGTCGGTCAGAATTATTTCAGTGTTGCATTATAATAGGATAGATTATTTTGAGGAGTAAGAAATATGCCAGTTAAAAAATCTTCTTCTGCCAAAGGCAGAAAAACCGGGAAAAAGCGTGGGATGAATCTGGTAATTGTGGAATCACCTACAAAGGCAACCACAATCAAGAAGTTTTTGGGACCGTCCTATGAGGTGGTCGCTTCTGCCGGACATGTAAAGGATTTGCCAAAAAGTAAAATGGGAATTGATGTAGAACATGATTTTGAACCCGAATATATTACGATTCGAGGGAAAGGAGATGTTCTTGCCATGCTCCGCAAGAAAGTAAAAAAGGCGGATAAAGTATATTTGGCAACAGACCCTGACCGTGAAGGAGAAGCAATTAGCTGGCATTTGTCCAATGCCCTGCAGCTTCAGGACAAAAAATGCAGCCGTATTACTTTTAATGAGATTACCAAGAACGCAGTCCGGGAATCCATTAAAAATGCAAGGGAAATTGATATGAATCTGGTAGACGCCCAGCAGGCGCGCAGAGTTCTGGACCGTTTGGTAGGTTACGAAATCAGTCCGTTGCTATGGGTTAAAATCAAGCGGGGATTGAGTGCTGGACGGGTACAGTCAGTTGTGCTGCGGCTTATTTGTGACAGAGAGGAAGAGATTAACGCCTTTATTCCTCAGGAATATTGGACGCTGGACGCAGAGATTTTTGAAAAGGGTGCAAAGAAACCACTGATTGCTAAGTTTTCCGGAGATGCCAATGGTAAGATTGAGATTCATTCCCGGGAGGAAATGGAACAAATTAAGAAAAAACTGGAACAGGCGGATTATATCGTAGAAGATATGAAAACCGGAGAGCGGGTTAAGAAGGGACCATTGCCTTTTACCACTAGTACTTTGCAGCAGGAAGCGGCGCGAAAATTGAATTTTTCCACAAAAAAAACGATGCAACTGGCTCAGCAACTCTACGAAGGGGTTCCGGTCAAAGGGCATGGAACGATTGGTTTAATCACTTATTTGCGTACGGATTCGGTTCGAATTTCGGAAGAGGCGAGAAATCAGGCAAAGGACTATATTGTAGAGCACTTTGGAGAAGAGTACCGGGCAAAAGCGGTTCGGGAAGTACAGAATCAGAAACGAATTCAGGATGCCCACGAGGCAATCCGCCCTTCCTATATAGACATGCATCCTGTCCGATTGAAGGAAGAACTACCACGGGATTTGTTCCGGCTTTACCAGTTGATTTACAATCGCTTTATTGCCAGTCAGATGGAGAATGCTGTGTACGAGACAATTACAGCGAAAATAGGCGCAGGGGAATACCGTTTTACTCTGTCTGCTTCCAAATTAAAATTCGAAGGATTTCTGGCGGTTTATGATTTGGATGATGAGAAGAAGGAAGAGAATGCGGCAGTGCGCAAGTTGAGCAAAGGAATGTTGTTGGAACATGTAGAACTTGCTGATAAACAGCATTTTACCCAGCCTCCTGCCAGATATACGGAACAGATGATGGTAAAAACGATGGAAGAATTGGGAATTGGGCGTCCCAGTACTTATTCCACCACAATCAATACTCTGATTACCAGAAGATATGTAGTAAAGGATAATAAGAGCCTTTGTGTTACGGAATTAGGAGAAGCGGTAAACCAGATGATGAAAAAAGCCTTTCCGGTCATTGTGGATGTGGCATTTACGGCGAACATTGAGACCCTTCTAGACTGTGTGGAAGAGGGAACCATGGATTGGAAGGAGATTATTCGAAACAATTACCCGGAACTTCATGAAGCGGTTGAGATTGCCCAGAAGGAACTGGAAGCGGTAAAGATAGAAGATGAGGTGACGGATGTTATCTGTGAGAAATGCGGACGGCACATGGTTGTCAAATATGGTCCGTATGGTAAGTTTTTGGCTTGCCCCGGATTCCCGGAGTGCAGCAATACAAAACCGCATTATGAGAAAATTGGGGTTGCTTGTCCGAAGTGTGGACAAGAAATTGCGCTGAAAAAGACCAAAAAGGGACGAAAGTATTATGGTTGTATTGGATACCCTGAGTGTGATTTTATGAGTTGGCAGCGCCCGGCAAAGGAACGATGTCCAAAGTGCAACGGGTATATGCTGATTAAGGGGCAGAAGATGCAGTGTGCTGATGAAAACTGCGGTTATGTGTGCAATATTGCGTCTCAGGAAGAGGCGTGAAAACGGGTATTCTGTGAAGATTCTAACAAAAAAGGTTGTTATTCCATCTTTTATATGGTAAAATTATTTCGTATTAGGATTATTTTTAGTATACTTTTGTTCTTCGTTGAGATGATGGTGGAGGAAGGTATATGAGCGTACAGTTATTAGATAAAACTCGTAAGATAAACAAACTTTTGCATAACAATAATTCCCATAAAGTGGTATTTGATGATATATGTGAAGTGTTGGGCGAGATACTGCAATCCAATGTTCTTGTTGTAAGTTTCAAAGGTAAAATATTGGGATTATACAATCAGGAGCAGGTACATCGGATTGAGAACCTGCTGAATAATGCAGTGGGAAGCCATATTGATGAAATGCTGAACGAGCGGTTGCTGGGCGTATTGTCAACCAAGGAGAATGTGAATCTGGAGACGTTGGGGTTTGAAGCCGAGGAGGTAACCGGTTATCAGGCAATAATTAATCCGATTGACATTGCTGGAGAGCGGTTGGGGACAGTATTTATGTACCGGGATTCGGAACCGTATTCCATTGATGATATTATTTTGAGTGAATATGGTACAACCGTGGTCAGTCTTGAGATGATGCGTTCGGTGAATGAAGAGAACGAGGAGGAGAGTCGCAAGGTTGCGATTGTACAGTCTGCGATTGCTACATTGTCCTATTCTGAGTTACAGGCAATTCTCCATATTTTTCAGGAGTTGAATGGAATGGAAGGGATTCTGGTGGCGAGTCGGATTGCAGACCGGGTTGGAATTACCCGTTCAGTGATTGTGAACGCATTGCGCAAGTTTGAAAGCGCAGGTGTAATTGAAACCAAATCATCAGGAATGAAGGGGACATATATAAAAGTGTTAAACGATGTGGTATTTGATGAATTGAAGAATTGTAAATGCAATTAGGAAATGGATTTCCGGGGATAGGTAAAAGGAATTTTTGAGATTTCTCATAGATTCCTTTTTGTATTGTTTTAAGGAGGTTAGTTATGATAAATACGGGTATTTATAATTATATCGATGTGTTGGACAAGGGGGCAGACGCCTGCTGGACTAGAAATGAGGTGCTTTCCAATAATATTGCCAATGTGGACACACCGAATTACAAGCGCAAGGATGTTGCTTTTTCGGCTTATTTGGAGGAGGCACTGATTGGAAGTGGGTCTTTAGACGGAAGAATCAGCCAGATTAATACAAAACTGGAGGAGATTAATTGCAGTGTATATACGGACAATGTAAATTTGTCCTACCGCACAGATGGCAATAATGTAGACATTTCTACAGAGAATGTGTATTTGGCGGAGAACCAGATTCGTTATAATGCATTAATTGACAGTATGAAGCAGGAATTCAGCAGAATTCGTACGGCACTAGGCAAATAATGGTTGCAAATGACAGTTTGATATATAACTAATGTTTTTGATTATAGGAGGATGATTGCGTATGGGTTCCTTTAGTGCAATGAATATTGCTGCAACGGGTATGACGGCACAGCAGTTACGGATTGATATTGTTTCCCAGAATATTGCAAATGCTAATTCAACCCGGGGGGAAGATGGTAATGTGTACCGCAGAAAGACTGTGGTAATGGCAGAGAAGCGTCGGACCGCCTTTGGTAATGTGTTGGAGACCTGTATGGGACAGGCAAACAGTGGTGTAAAGGTTACAGGAATTACCACAGATATGAGTGATTTGAAGATGGTGTATGATCCGGATCATCCCGATGCAGATGAAAATGGTTATGTTTCTTACCCAAATGTGGACACGGTTCAGGAAATGACAGACATGATTGATGCGTCCCGTTCTTTCGAAGCAAATGTGACGGCTTTTCAGGCTGCTAAGTCTATGGCGTCAAAAGGTCTGGAGATTATGCAGGCATAGTTGGGATGCAGCGGATGGATATATAGAATAAAGGAGTAGTTACATGAATATTGACGAGATTGCAAAAGCAGCAGGGGTGGATTGGAGCAATCAACTTACTTCTAGCGGTGTACATAAAAGCAATGGCACTGCCTTTGAAGATTTACTGGATTCGGCCATGAATATGATTCAGGAGACAGATGCGTTACAAAAGGATGCCCAGCAGGCAGAGATTAATTTTGAATTGGGATATACAGACAATACAAATGAATTGGCAATTGCACAGCAGAAAGCGAATATTGCATTGCAATATACAGTCGCTGTGAGAGATAAATTGGTGGAAGCATATCGTGAGATTATGCAGATGACAGTATAAATAGTTATGGGATTATAAGCAGAAACAGGTTGGAGACGGTTGTATTATGGGTGATAGAATAAAACAGATACCACAGCAGATATTGGAGTTCTGGAAGAAATTCACCTCCAAACAGAGGACAATAATTATTGCATTGGCGTTGGCTATCATTGTGACGGTTGTTATATTTGTGGTTATGTTTACAAGAACTACATATGAGCAGATTGCTGTATATGAGAAGACTTCCGATACAGCGGCTGCAAAGGAAATATTGGAGGAACAGGGAATTCTCTACCGGGTGTCAGATGATGGACTGACTTTAAGCGTAGACTCTAAGAAGGTTGCCGATGCGAGAATGGCATTGGGTGCTAACAGTGTTGGAGCAGATTCCAATAATGCCTATACCTATGAGCAGGCGTTGGATAACGATTTGTCAACGACTTCTAAGGAGAAAGATGAGAAGATTAAACTGGCAAGACAGAATGAATTTGCCAATGTTATTGTTAAAACGATTGAAGGTGTAGAGGCGGCTTCGGTACAGATAACTTATGCGGATGATTCTACGGCAATTTTAGAGGAAGAGAAAGACAATACATGTGCAGCAATGCTGACTATTAATGACAAGTTTAAGTCTTCTGCAGCAAAGGGAATTGCGAATTACCTTGCTACCAGTATTGGAAATAGTAATACCAATAATATTAAGATTATTGACCAGAATGGAAACATTTTGTTTTCTGGGGCAGACAATGAGGATGGAACGGCTTCGTTGGCATCGGCTGAGGAATATAAAAACAGTGTTGTGAATGACATTAAAACCCAGGTACAGGCTCTGCTTTTAAAGTCCAGTAACTATAACGATGTAGAGGTTGCCCCGAACATAGATGTGAATTTTGACAAATCCACATCTACAGATGAGCACTTTTATACAGATGATGGACAGGAGACAGGACCGAAGTCCTATGATTATAATTACCATAACGAGAATAATTCGGACAGTGGGAATATACCGGGAACCGATGCCAATGATGGCGAAACGACGGATTATGATTTGCTGGGAGATGGTAGTAGCAGTGGAACGACTGATATTACAAAGAATCAATATAACACCAGTAAGCGTACAACGGTGACTCAAGCCGGAGTGGCGAAAATTAATTATGACAATTCTTCCATTTCCATTGTATTGAACCGTTACCGTTCTTACTATGAGGATGAATTGAAGGATCAGTTGAAGGAGAATGACCAGACGTTTGCGGAGTTTAAGGAAGCGAACGGCAATTCCAGTTCCCTTGAAGTGGATCCGGCATTGATTACCAGTGTTTCTATGGCTACCGGAATTGCAGAGGAGAATATTTCAATCATTGCCTATGAGGTGCCGTTGTTCTACGATGCAACACACATGTCAGTTTCCACTATGGCGAAGAATTACCTGCAATACATACTGGCGCTGTTGATTGTAGCATTGTTGCTGTTTGTTGTATTTAAGGGAATGAAACCGGTTGAGATTGAAGAAATGGAACCGGAACTTTCAGTAGAGGCGTTACTTGCTACGACAAAGGAGAACCAGAGTTTGGATGATATTGAGTTTAGTGATAAGTCGGCTGCGAGAGAGCAGATTGAGAAGTTTGTAGATGAGAATCCGGAGGCGGTTGCACAGTTGCTGCGTAACTGGCTGAACGAGGATTGGGAGTGATGACATGGCAATGCAGAATAGTGATATTGGTGGTGTAGAGAAAGCGGCAATTTTATTGATTGCATTGGGACCAGAGAAGTCTGCTACTATATTTAAGCACCTGAAGGAAGATGAAATTGAACAATTGACATTGGAGATTGCGAACACCAGAAGCATTTCTCCTCAGGTTAAGGAAGAAGTTGTGGATGAATTTTACGAGATTTGTCTGGCACAGCAGTATATTACAGAGGGTGGTATTGGCTATGCTACCGATTTGCTGGAGAAAGCCCTTGGTGCAGAAAAGGCGCGGGATGTGATTGGACGTTTGACGGCTTCTCTTCAGGTTCGACCCTTCGAATTTATTCGGAAGACCGATGCCAGTCAGTTGCTTAATTTTATTCAGGATGAACATCCCCAGACGATTGCTTTGATTTTGTCTTACCTGTCTGCGAACCAGGCGGCTCAGATTGTGTCTGCTCTTCCGGCGGACAAACAGGCGGATGTGGCAAGACGTATTGCTCAGATGGACAGAACTAGTCCGGATGTAATAAAGGAAGTGGAGAAAGTATTGGAGCGCAAACTGGCATCTTTAGTGAATCAGGATTACACGATTGTCGGTGGTGTGGATGCGATTGTAGAGATTTTAAATACTGTGGATCGTGGTACCGAGAAGAATATTATGGAAACTCTGGATATCGAAGAGCCAGAATTGGCAGATGAAATCCGTCATAAGATGTTTGTGTTCGAGGATATTCTGACACTGGACAACCGTTCTATTCAGAGAGTTCTCCGAGAGGTGGACAACAACGAATTGGCGATTGCATTGAAGGCGGCAAACGAGGATGTACAGAATGTTATTTTCGAGAATCTTTCTTCCCGTCTGGCTACGATGATCAAGGAAGATATGGAATTTATGGGTCCGGTTCGTATGAAGGATGTAGAAGATGCACAGCAGCGTATTGTTAACATTGTCCGTAAACTGGAGGATAGCGGTGATATTGTAATTTCCCGTGGCGGAGGTGACGAAATCATTGTCTAATCTGATTAAAGGATACAGTACGAGAAACAGTTCGCCGTTTATTATTGATGCGGATAAAAATGAGATTGCTGTGCAGATTAATGAACGTCGTATGCAGGAATATGAACAGCAAGTTAAGAATTCTACGGAAGATGGATTTGTGTCGGGACTTTCTGTGACTGAATTAACTCCTGAAAAATTACAGCAGTTGCAAGACGCTCAGGCGGAACAAATGGATGAGATGGAACAAAATGCTGACCGGGTAGAGGATTCGGAATTGGCACATGAGGCAGCACTTGTAATTGAGGAGGCATATCAGGAGGCTGCTGAGATTCGTGCTCAGGCACAGGCTCAGGTGGAAGACATCAAAGCCCAGGGACAGTTGGCAGGCAGGGAAGAAGGATATCAACAGGGAATGATGGATGCTGCCGAAGAAGTGGAACAGTTGAAGGAACAACTCAGGCAGGAGCAGGAACAGTGGAAAAGGAGTATGCAGGAAGAACAGGAACAGGCACTTCAGGAGTTGGAACCCCAGTTTGTTTCTGTATTGTGTGATTTATTGACCCGTTTAACGGGGGTGGTTGTTACCGGACACAAGGATGTGATTTTATATTTAATTAACAACGCTATGCGGGGAATTGAAAACAGTCATTCTTTTATTATTTCATTGTCGGAGGCGGATTTTGAATATGTCAGTAGACATAAAGAAGAGATTTATGGGTATTTGAATCCCGGTGTTAAGATAGAGTTGTTTCAGGATGCAAAATTAACGAAAAACCAGTGTAAAATTGAGACGGATGGTGGACTTGTGGATTTGAGCCTGGATGTACAGGTATCCCAACTCATAAAAAGTCTTATGCTGTTAAATGCGTAATTTTTGTTACCGTTACAAATATATAAGACAGTGCAATTCCATATTCCGAAAGGTATATGGAATTTTTGTTTATTCCCGAATTGGGAAGAAGTGTGGTGAGAATATGCTGAATATTAATTTTGAAAAATATGAACAATTAAAGGAACAATCTTTTGAAAAGAAAATGGGAAAGGTTGCAAAGGTAGTAGGACTGACCATTGAATCGGTTGGACCGGATGCCAAATTGAATGATTTGTGCTATATTACTTCAAAGGATGGAAAGCACAGAGTCAATGCAGAAGTGGTTGGGTTTCGGGACAACCGGATTCTTCTTATGCCTTTTGATAATGTGGAAGGAATCGGTTTGGGAGCGTTTGTGGAAAATACTGGGGAACCGCTGCAGGTGTATGTAGGACCGGAACTGCTGGGGAAAACGCTGGATGGTCTGGGAATTCCGGTGGATGTGCAGGCGGAAGAATTTATTTTGCCTGATTCTTATTCTGTGGAGGCAGAGCCGCCGGATCCGATGTCGCGAAAGATTATTGATGAGATTCTTCCGCTGGGAGTGAAAGCGGTGGATGGTCTTATAACCGTAGGAAAAGGACAGCGTATTGGAATTTTTGCTGGTTCCGGTGTAGGAAAAAGTACACTGATGGGTATGTTCGCCCGGAATACCAAAGCGGATATTAATGTAATTGCGCTGATTGGAGAGCGGGGAAGGGAAGTTCGAGAATTTATAGAACGGGATTTGGGAGAGGAAGGTATGAAACGTTCTGTATTGGTGGTGGCGACTTCAGATAAACCTGCTTTAATTCGAAGTAAGGCGGCGAAAACGGCAACTGCCATAGCAGAATATTTCCGGGACCAGGGACGGGACGTACTGCTGATGATGGACTCCCTTACTCGTTTTTCCATGGCACAGCGGGAGATTGGACTGGCCTCTGGGGAGCCTCCGGTTACCCGGGGATACCCTCCCAGTGTATATTCTGAAATGCCGAAATTGCTGGAACGGGCGGGATGTTCAGAAAAAGGCTCAATTACCGGATTGTATACGGTATTAGTAGATGGCGATGACTTTAATGAACCGATTACGGATACGGCGCGAAGCATTCTGGACGGGCATATTGTATTGTCCCGGCGGCTGGCACAGAAAAACCATTACCCTGCAGTGGATGTAATGGCAAGTATTTCCCGTTGCATGAGTCAGATTGCAACAAAGGAGCACAAGAATCTGGCTGGAAAACTGCGGAATGTACTGGCAACTTACAATGAGGCAGAAGATTTGATTAATATTGGAGCTTACAAATCAGGAGCCAATCCGGAGATTGATTATGCCATTTCCAAAATTAATCAGGTCAATGAATTTCTACGCCAGGATGTGGATGCCAGAGTGACGCTGGAGGAGACGATTCAAATGCTGGGGGAAATGTTTGAACAGCAACAGAGTTAGAGATAGGGAAGGTTAGGTAGAAAAAATGGCGAAGTTCCGGTATTCCATGCAGAATGTTCTGGATGTTAAATACAAATTGGAAGACCAGGCAAAGACTGCTTTTTCCCAAGCCCAGATGAAAGTGAATGAGGCACAGGAGCAGTTGCAGTTGCTGGTGCAGCGAAGAGAGGGGTATGAGGAGCAAAAGCAGTGCCTTATGCAAAATCGACTGGATGTGCGTAAATTGAACGAATGTCAACAGGCAATTGAGACGATGGAATACTATGAAAGAAACCAGAAAAAGAAAATTGCGGCGCTGGAAGCGGTTCTGGACAATGCCAGGAGAAAATTGCAGGAGGCAATGATTGATAGAAAGACACATGAAAAATTGAAAGACAATGAGTTTCAGGTGTTTCTTCAGGAACTCAATGAGCAGGAGAAAAAAGAGATTGACGAACTGGTAAGTTTTCAACATAATAAGACGGAAGAGGAGGAGAGCCTTTCAGAGAACTGAAAATTGAGAGAGCAGGTGAAGGTATGAAGAAAAAAATCAATGACGGTTTTAATACAATACAGGTGGAAGATCCAGAGCATTCCGGACATGGGAAAGGGATTCTTGCATGCATTGTACTGGTGCTGTTGTTTTTAGTAATATTGATGATTTGTATCCGCATGGATGTGGGTGGTTTTGGTACTAAGGTATTGCGCCCAATCTTAAAGGATGTTCCTGTGGTAAATCAGATTCTTCCGGAACCAACGGATGAGGAGATTGCGGAGGAGACGGGATACAAGACTTTGGCACAGGCGGTTGCCCGGATTGATGAGTTGGAAGAACAACTGGCACAACTTCAACAGGCGCAACAGAGTTCCGGGGATGCCGCCCAGAGTACGGTGGATAGTGGAGAAATTGAGGCTTTAAAGAATGAAATTGCAACGCTTAAGGTATATGAAAAGAACCAGAAAACTTTTGAATCTACAAAAGAGCAGTTTTATAAGGAAGTAGTATATAACGACAATGTGGATGTATCCGATTATACCAAATGGTATGAGTCAATGGACAAAGATACGGCTGCCAAGTTATATAAAGAGGCAGTTCAGACAGAGGCGGCATCTGAGAAGGAAAAGGAACTGGCGGAGTCTTATGCGAAAATGAAACCTAAACAGGCTGCTGCTATTCTGGAAAATATGACAGCAGATTTGGATACGGTGGTGCATATACTGGAGGCGATGAGCGCTCAGGACAGAGGAGAAATCATGGGAGAGATGAATGCTGCTTTTGCTGCAAAAATTACAAAAAAAATGACATCTTAGTATTTAGACAAGGCAGTATTCTTCCGATATATATATTGTACTTTTATAGTACATAGCAATTTTTTTATACAATATATAGGAAAGGAGGGAAAGACATGACAATCGCAAATGTTCAGGGGATTGCAGCGGCTTCTGCCAGTCTGGCTACCGGTGTTTCCCGAACTGACAGCAGTACAGTGACATCTTTTTCCAGTGTGATGAGTCAGGCAGGATATGAGAAATCTTATACTACCAGCACCAGAACCAATACTTCCGAGCACAAGGATGCCGGAACAAAGCAATCCGCTCGTGAGGATGGAACCAATGCCAGACAAGAGGTTCGTTCTTCTACTCCGAAGAGACTGAATTCTACAAAATCTGCTTCCGGACAACAGGATGGAAAGGAAAGCCAGAATGTACAGACCCAAGCGACAGATGACGACACTGTATTACAGGAAGATATCAGTGGGAACACGGCAACAATAGTAGATCAGGTTTTGGAAGTAATACAGCAGATGCTGGGAATTACGCAGGAAGAACTGCAAGGAATACTGGAACAACTGAATCTGGAATCGGAAATGGTAATGGAACCGGATACAGTAGTGCAGATTGTAGTGGAGCAGACCGGATGTGATACTCCTATGGATTTGCTGGCTGATGAGGATTTGTCGCAGTTGATGAAGTCTTTGATGGAGAGCATTAACCAGTTGAAAGAACAGATTGCAGAGCAGCCGGAGAATACTGTAATGATGACGGAAACGGAATCAGGACAGGAGAAATTTACAGCAGTATGGAATCAGAGTGAGCAGTCAGATACTCTGCCGGAGTCTGGAGACACAGAAGAAACGATTGTGGAAGGCGTGCGGGTAAGTGTGCAGAATCAGATGCAGAATGCATCGGAAGAACAGACTTTTGAACAGCCGTCCCGGGAAACTCCAGGCAATCCTGATACCTCTGTGGAAACACGTGGAACCGGAGTGGCTCAGAATATTTTCGCCAATCTGGCACAGGCGGTAGCAAAAACACAGTCGGCATCCTATAGTGGTATGCAGGCAATGGATATTGTTACTCAAATTGTAGAAGAAATAAAAACTCTGGTAAAGGGCAATACCACAAGTATGGAACTGCAATTACATCCGGAAAGTCTGGGAAGAGTACAGATTCAACTGGTTGCAAGAGAAGGTGCTATTACTGCACAGATTAGTGCCCAGACAGAGGCGGCAAGACATGCTATTGAAAGTCAGTTGTCGACGCTGAAAGAGTCTTTTCAGAATCAGGGATTGAAGGTGGAGGCAGTAGAAGTAACACTTCAGCCTCAGGGATTCAATATGCAACAGCAACAGAATTTTGAAGGACAGCAGCAATCATCTAAAGCAAAACGTCAGATTCGTCTGGAGGATGTGGATTTGCAGGAGGATGAGTTGACAGAAGAAGAAAGTATTGCTGTGGATATGATGCAGAGAAACGGCAATCAGGTAGATTTTAGTGCATAATGTAAAATGTTTTGAAATCAATGTTATGCATCTGAAAAAATTAATGGAAAGGAGAAACAGGAATGAGTACAGTGAATGGAATTGATACCTCAAAAGCGACGGATTTGTCTTCTGTGGATAACAAACAGAGTACTCTGGATAAGGATGCTTTTTTACAACTTCTCGTAACCCAGATGAAATATCAGGATCCATTAGAGCCCTCATCTTCCACGGAGTATATGTCACAGTTGGCACAGTTTACTTCTCTGGAGGAAATGGAGAATCTGAATAAGGCGTTCAATCAGTCGGATGCCCAGTCATTGGTAGGTTCTTATGTGATTATGAAAACAATAGATGCTACCGGAAAAGAGAAGTTTGTCAGCGGACTGGTAGACTATGTTACCATTAACAACGGGAAACCTTATTTGTCTATTAATGACCAGTATTATGATTACGAAGATTTGGATTCTGTTGTGGATGTGGATTACATAGCAGCTATGGATAAGAGTGATGATGCTTCAGATACTGCAGGGAATGACAAAACAGGCGCTGAATAGGGCAGGGATGAGCAGTATATGAGAATTCGCAGGGAGGCGGAATTATGAATCGAATTGCAGGACAGTTCACTTCTCTGGAATCCATCGGCGCAAATTACCAGAAACAGAGGAATATTTCCAATCAAAGTATACCGGCATCGCAGGATACATTTCAAAAGGTTTTATTGGAAAAACAAAAGAAATGCGATAGTGATGGAGTGATGTTTTCGAAACATGCGAACCAGAGACTTCAGAGCCGGAATATGAATCTTTCTCAGGAACAGTTGGAACGCCTGAATGCAGGGGTGGAACAGGCAAGAGAAAAAAATATTCGCGAATCTTTGATTTTGGTAGATAATATGTCTTTTATTGTGAATGTAACCAATAATACTGTGGTAACAGCGTTGAATGGAGAAGATGAACAAAACGTATTTACAAATATTGATGGGGCTGTGATTTCTTAGCTGGACCTATAAAGGAAGCGGGATGCCTTGGAATGCTAGAAGAGGCATGGATGGTTCACAGCCTGTAAGGAGGTCGTTTAATTATGATGAGATCATTATATTCTGGTGTATCCGGTTTAAAGGTTCACCAGACCAAAATGGATGTAATTGGTAATAATATTGCTAATGTCAATACGGTAGGATTTAAAGCCAGCAGGGTAACATTTACAGAAGTTTTCTCTCAGACTACCCAAAATGCTACTGGTGCCAATCCGGAGACCAATCGGGGTGGTACTAATGCTATGCAGATTGGCTTGGGAACTTCTGTGGGTTCTATTTCCTGTGACCCAACGGATGAAGGTTCTTCTCAGAGAACAGACAATCCGTATGATTTGAAAATCAGCGGAGACAATTTTTTCATTGTAAATGATGGTTCTGCCAATTATTTTACAAAAGTGGGTGCATTTACCACAGATGCTGCCGGATATTTGGTAAATCAGTCCGGTTACCATGTAATGGGATGGCTGGTAGATGATACAACAGGAGATATTAAACAGGATATGGTACAGCCGCTTCCGATTGAAACTCCGGAGAATCTGTCAGCAGAGCCGCAGGCTACTTCCGATAATTATTTTAGTGGAAATATTGACAAGACGAATTCCGATGTAACCGGAGAAGGTTTGACTACCAGTATGACAATATATGACAAGCAGGGATACTCTTACACGGTAAAATACAACATTCAACAGTCGGATACCGATGACAGTTCTTATACTGTCAGCATTACTGATATATTAGACAGCAAGAATCGTTCTATTCTGGCTGCCAATGGTGGTAACTATGAAGCGACTATTAATGGTGGAGATTCTGTTGAATTGAAGTTTGATCCGGACACAGGAGCATTTAGTTATGTAGGTTCCCAGGGGAATAAAACATTTTCACTGAATATTACCGGAAATAACAATAATTTTTATAATGAAGCCACAGATGGAGAGGGAATTCAGGTAGACATGTCTACCACAACCATGTATGCTGCCAGTGGTAAGTGCAGTATCACTTCTGTCCGGGGAGACTTGGACGGAATGGGAGCCGGACGTAGTGCTGGTACCATGTCCGGTGTCAGCATTGGTACAGATGGTAAGATTACGGCTACTTATGATAATGGTGATACGAAACTGTTAGGACAAATTTCCGTTGCCAGTTTCGCCAATGCAGCCGGACTGGAGAAGGTAGGCGACAGTTTGTATACAACAACAGCAAACTCAGGAAGTTTTGACGGGATTGGAAAGGATCCTACTTCCGGAGGTGGAAGTGTGACACAGGGTGTACTGGAAATGTCGAATGTAGATTTGTCCAATGAATTTACTGAAATGATTACAACTCAGCGTGGATTCCAGGCAAATTCCAGAATTATTTCTGTGTCCGACTCTATGTTGGAAGAATTGGTAAATCTTAAGCGTTAATTTACTTTAAATTAATACTATGTCGTATATTTGAATATAAATATATAAAAATTATAAATAATTTTGCATTTGGGACATATTTGTGCTAAAATATTGATGTGAATGTGCATAAAAAGAAATCAATATTTCGGCAAATATGTCTCATTTGCGCTTTTTTATAAATGTATCGCTTAAAGTACAGGCAGTGCAAGGTATTTGTAAGGAGGCGGTTTCGTGATTGAACTGACAAAGTTAAACGATGTAAAATTCACCTTGAATGCGGATGCCATTGAAGTTGTAGAGGAAACACCAGATACAGTGGTGACCTTGGGAAACGGACACAAATTTATTGTAAAAGAGTCTAGACAAGAGGTAACAAATTTAGTAAAATTGTATAGACAAAGTCTGTTTGGTGATATAATAAGGCAGATTAGAGAAGATTAGGGGTGACTTTTTTGGATTTAGCTTCGATTATAGGATTGGTAGCGGGGGCGGCTGTGTTTGTATTTGGTGTTGCATCCAGTGACTATGGCTTTGGAGGACTGGGTTATTTTTGGGATGCGCCCTCTGTTATTATTACAATTTTTGGTACCATGACTTCAGTTTTGACTTCTCACACATTGCAGGATTTTATTTCAGGGGTGAAGGCGTATACATTGATTTTTAAAACGCCTAAGGATGATGAGAAGCAGATTATTTCCAGCATTATGGACTTGTCTAATGTGGCTCGTAAGGAAGGATTGCTTGCTCTTGAGGAAGCATCCAATGGGCTGGAGGATGAATTCTTGAAGAAGGGTGTAGGATTGATTGTGGATGGTACGGATCCGGGATTGGTGCGAAGTATTCTGGAGACCGAACTGATATACATAGAAACCCGACATAAGAAAACGATTGGATTTTGGGAGAAGGTTGCAGCGTTGGGACCTGCCTGGGGTATGATTGGTACTCTGATCGGATTGGTTTTGATGTTGCAGAATCTGGCAGATACTGCAAGTATTGGACCGAATATGGCGGTAGCTTTGATTACTACAATGTATGGTTCCTTGATTGCCAACTGGCTGGCGACTCCGGCAGCGAATAAGATGGCTGCTTTGAATGATATAGAGGTTTCCATGAAGGAAGTTATGATTGAGGGCTTGCTTTCGATTCAGGCAGGGGAGAATCCCCGGTTGATTGAAGAGAAGTTGAAGTCTTTCCTGGCACCTAAGGTAAGAGCAACGATTGGAGAGGATGCTGGAGGTGAGTCGTAATGGCAAAACGCAAGGAAGATGCTCCGGCAGCGGGTTCGCCGGCATGGATGGCAACATTTAGTGATTTGATGAACCTCTTGTTGTGCTTTTTTATATTGCTGTTTGCCAGTTCCACGATTGATGCGGAGAAACTGGAACAGATATCTGCATCTTTTGCTAAGGACAATATATTTCAGGCTGGTTCCACTGCAATCGGAGAGGGTCAAATGATGTCCTCCGGAGTAAAACAGTTGAGCGTTTTGGACAATTATGTCAATAGTATGGGAAGAAACCAGAAGGGAACTTCTGCTAATCTTTCGGATATTCCGGAGGAGAAGGAGAAAATTATAGATTCCGATGCCACTACAGCAGCGGAACTACAAGACCAGAAGACTTCTCAGGAAGCATCCACCCAGACGCCTGCTACGACTCAGGCAGAGAATTCCAACCAGTCTCGGGAACAGTCGGAGGAGGAATTGGCAAAACAGGTAGAGAAAACCGGATATGAGCAGTCTGCTATGATGAATGAGGAGATTGAGAAATCGCTACAGACCTCTCAAATCAGTGACAAGGTTTCTTTGGCTTACAATGCTCAGTTTGTAGAGTTGTCTCTGAACGGCGGAATCTTATTTGAATCCGGAAAGGCAGAATTAACTCCGGAGGCAGAGAAGTTGGTTAGCAAAGTGGGAGATATTCTGGTGAAGTACCGGAAACGTACGATTGAGATTGAGGGGCATACAGATAATGTACCTGTTGCAAACGGAGAGTTTAAGGACAATCAGTTTTTGTCTGCAGCAAGGGCGATTTCTGTCTATGAATACCTTTTAGAAAACAAAAACCTGATTCCCCAGAATATGAAACATTCCGGCTATGGTGATTCCAGACCGAAGGCAAGTAATGATACTGCCAAAGGCAGAGCGAAGAACCGTCGGGTGGAGATTAAGATATATAACAAAATCAGTTCCGAGAACGAATGATTTTGTGAATCACAGAGTAAGGAGATTGCATTATGAAAAGGAATTTAATTTCAGTCATTATACTGGCATTCAGCATTATTAATTTTATTATGCTGGCGATTATAATTTTTACAGTGATTCCAACGAATAAAAAGACAGACAATCTGATTACCAGTATTGCTTCCATTATTGATTTGTCTGTGGAGGACAAGGAAGAGGCAGATGGGGGTAAGAAAGTAGATTTGGCAGATTTGTTTGTATATACACTGTCGAAGGAAGATACGGTAACATTAAAGAAGACAGATGAAGATACGCATTTTGCAGTGATACAAATTGCAATTTCTATGAATACAAAGTCCGACGATTACAAGAAATACAGTCCGGAGGAAGATGCCGGCATTAAATCTAAGGAGAGTGTCATTCAGTCTACAGTAGACAATGTGATTTCCAAGTATACTGCAGAGGAATGTCTGAATAATAAGGATGCCATTACAAAGGAGTGTAAGGAAGCAGTAAAAGATTTATTTAATTCCGATGTAATATATGACGTATCTTTTAGTAAATATGTGGTTTCTTAAATTATGAAAGAATAGAATTCCAACAGGGCAGCAAGGAGGTGAAGAAGATGGGCGAAGTGCTGTCGCAGGAGGAGATTGACAAGTTGTTGAACCAGTTGAGTACTGGTGAACTGGACGCAGAGGAATTGACAGAATCCAGTGAGCATCAGGTTCGGGAATATGACTTTAAACGTCCCTCCAAATTTTCCAAAGAGCATCTTCGGACGCTGGAAATTATATTTGACCACTATGGGCGTCTGTTGTCCACACATTTGCCTGCCTATCTTCGAAAAACCGTTCAGGTAGAGGTTATGAACTCAGAGGCGGTTACTTATGCAGAGTTCTCCAATGCTTTGGCGAATCCTGTTTTGATGGGAATTGTGAATTTTGCTCCCCTAAAAGGAAATATTGTTATGGAACTGGCTTCCAATCTGGGGTATGCGATTGTAGACCGCATGTTGGGCGGTGGTGGAGACCCGTTGGATAAGAACCGGGATTTTACAGAAATTGAGCTCAGTATTATTGAGCGTATATTTGGAATCTGTGTGAATCTACTCCGGGAGCCATGGCAGAATGTAATTTCCATTGAACCCAAATTAGAGCGAATTGAGACTAATTCCCAATTTGCACAGATTATTTCTCCCAGTGAGATGATTGCGATTGTAACAATGAATATCAGTATTGGAGAAATCGAGGGATTGATGAATATATGTCTTCCTTTTATTTGTCTGGAAGATATTATGGATAAATTGAATACCAAGTACTGGTTTAGTACGTTGCAGGATACGGATGAGACCAGTTATAAGGAAGTTATCGAAGGTCTGATTGAAAAGGCACAGATTCCGATGAAAGCAGTTTTAGGTAAAAGCAGCCTGTCTGTTATGGACTTTATTAATCTGCAGGTAGGTGATATTATAAAACTCAATGCCGAGGTGGATGATGAGTTGGAGATATATGTTGGAAATATGCTAAAATTCACTGCATTACCTGGATCATCTTCAGATAAATATGCAGTTAAGGTAACATCAATAATTAGAGAGGAGTAGTCAGCATGGATGGAATGTTGTCACAGGAAGAAATAAATGCTCTGCTCAGCGGTATGGATGCCGGGTCTGCATCAGATGATGCGGAGGAAAAGGATACAGGCGGACAAACAGGCGGTGCGGATATGACTGCCGCACAACCAGAAGAGGAGTTACTCACACCAGAGGAAAAGGATGCCATTGGTGAGGTTGCTAATATTAGTATGGGAACGGCGGCGACGACAATGTCTTCGCTGGTGAACAATGTGGTGGATATTACAGTGCCACAAGTTTCTTTTGCCCGTTGGGATGATTTGGTAACGGCCTATGACAGACCTTGCGTATTCGTACAATTGTCCTACATAGATGGAATTGATGGCAATAATGTGTTAATTTTGAAAGAGCAGGATGTGAAGATCATTACCGATTTAATGATGGGTGGTGATGGACAGAATGTGGCAGAGGAATTAACTGATTTGCATTTAAGTGCAATCAGTGAGGCAATGAACCAGATGATGGGTTCTTCTGCGACTTCATTGTCCCAGATGCTGGGAAGAAAGATTGACATTAGTCCTCCGGTAGCCAGCCTGATTGATTTGAATGAGGCAATTACCGATAACGGGCTTTCCAATTTTCTTACCGATACTTTTGTGAAGGTTACCTTTAAAATGGAAGTTGCAGATTTGATTGACAGCGAGATTATGCAGTTGTATCCAGTTTCGCTGGCAAAAGAAATCTACAATATATTTGTTGGGAATATGATGCCGGACAGTGGTTCGGATGGGACAGCGGGTGCTGAGGAGCCATCGACGACACCGCCTCCCGTAGGCCAACCACAACCGCAACCCCAGCCACAGATGCAGCAGGCACCTATGGATGCAGGTATGATGGGACAAATGCCTTATGGATATGGAATGCCTCCGGGGCAAAACGTGGCAGCGCCAAATGTAAATGCACAGCCGGTTCAGTTCCAGCCCTTTGCAGCGATGCCGAATCCGATTACCCAGCAGGAAAATATTGATTTAATCATGGATGTTCCTCTGGAAGTGACGGTAGAGTTGGGCAAGACAAAGAAATCCATCAAAGACATTCTGGAGATTGCGCCAGGAACCATTATTGAGTTGGATAAACTGGCAGGGGAACCGGTGGATGTCATTGTAAATGGTAAGTATGTTGCCAAAGGTGAAGTAGTGGTCATCGAAGAAAGTTTTGGTGTTCGTGTTACTGACATTATTAAGCAACAATAATATAACGAAGAAGTGGAGAGTACAATTATGGCAAAAAATATTTTAATTTGTGACGATGCAGCGTTTATGAGAATGATGATCAAGGACATTTTGACGAAGAATGGTTATACGGTTGCCGGAGAAGCCGAGAATGGCTTAAAGGCAGTGGAAAAGTATAACGAAGTGAAACCGGATTTGGTATTGATGGATATCACTATGCCAGAGATGGATGGAATTCAGGCATTGAAGAAAATTAAAGAGGCAGATCCTGGTGCAGTGGTTGTAATGTGTTCTGCAATGGGTCAGCAGGCGATGGTTATTGAATCCATTCAGGCTGGTGCCAAGGATTTCATCGTTAAACCGTTCCAGGCAGATCGTGTATTGGAAGCAGTCAAAAAAGCGGTGCAGTAATATGTTTTTTGTGGCGGCAGGTACAAAGGGTGTTATAGAGAGTGTTGTACAGTTAATTGTGTTACTTGCTATTTTTGCCGGTATTTTATTTCTGGCATACTGGTCTTCCAAGTTGACTGCGAAGTTTTCCAGCAAAACGATGCAGAATGGAAATGTGGAGATTATTGAAACCATACGAATTCACAATAATAAGTATGTCCAGATTTTGAAAATTGCGGACAAGTATATTGCTGTAGGAGTGGGAAAGGATGAAATCTGTTTTTTGTCGGAACTTTCGGAAGATGCCATTGTCCGACGCAGTCTGGATGGAAAAAAAACAGATTTTAAAGAAATTTTGAACTACTTTACCCAGACTGGAGAGGATAGTAAAGGACAGGATAGTCATGCTTTGGAAGAAGACGAAGAGGAACAATAGCAAAAAGGAAAAAACATGCAGAAGCAGTCGATTGTTTACCATATTGAAACTGCTTTGTGTTATGGTGACATTGGTGGGTAGTGTAATTTGTGTCAATGCGTGGAAAGTATATGCAGCACCTACCGACACAAATTCTGGTCAGGAGGCCAATGATGGAAATGACCCTACCGCAAAAGAGGAGCAGGATACTACTCCTTTTTCTCTGGGAATAGATTTGAATACCAGTGCAGATACCGGGACTCTTTCTGGTACATTGCAAATTGTAATTTTATTGACAATCTTGTCAATAGCACCTTCTATTTTAATTATGGTAACTTCTTTTACCAGAATTATAGTAGTATTGCATTTTGTAAGACAGGCTTTGGGGACGGCAACATCGCCTCCCAATCAGGTATTGGTAGGACTTGCCCTGTTTTTGACTCTTTTTATTATGTCCCCGGTATTTACTCAGGTTTATGATGATGCGATTAAGCCCATGGAGGCAGGAACAATTACATCCAAGGAAGCATATGAGGCAGGGATTGAGCCAATCCGGGAATTTATGCTGAAAAATACGAACAAAAAAGATTTGAAATTGTTCATTGAAATGTCGGATGTGGAAGTTACTGATTCCTATGATGATATACCTACTACCACTTTAATTCCCGCCTTTATTACGAGTGAATTGAGGGCGGCATTTATTATTGGTTTTCTAATTTATATTCCCTTTATTGTAATTGATATGGTGGTGGCATCGACTCTGATGTCTATGGGTATGATGATGTTACCGCCCACAACGATATCTGCTCCTTTTAAAATATTGTTGTTTGTTTTAGTAGATGGATGGGACTTGGTAATCGGCAATCTGGTTCAGACGTTTCACTGAGGCATGGGAGATGGACGAAAAGCGTGTTCTAACTTTGAGATGAGAAGGTGATTTTGTGACAGCAGATCAGGTGATTGATGTGGCGCGAAATGCCATCTGGGCGATTATTGAATGTTCTGCGCCCATGCTGGTGGTGTCTGTTGTAATTGGATTGATTATTAGTATTTTTCAGACCGTGACTTCCATTCAGGAACAGACGTTGACTTTTGTTCCCAAATTTATTGCTATAATGGCAGTTATATTGATTTGTGGAAACTGGATACTGACTACTTTGTCTGAGTATATTACGGAACTGTTCAACAGTTTTATAACATATGCTGGGTAACCGTTTACAAAAGAGGGAAGGGCAGAGAGCAATTTTATATGTGTGGTGAAAGGTGTATTTAGAGATTAAGGCAGGTTTTGGATAGGTTATGATTACGGCGTCATTTTCAATACATAATTTAGAGTTTTTTCTTTTGATTTTGGCGCGGGTTTCTGCTTTAATTTATGCGGCACCTTTTTTTAATACGAAAGGAGTACCAGGCAAGGTAAAAATTGGCTTGGCATTTTTTTTGAGTATTTTGGTTGCTACCCAGGTAGATTACTATGACTTGAATTATAATACCGTTCTGGGATATTCTGTCATGGTGGCAAAAGAAACGATAGCGGGACTGGCTCTGGGATTTGGCGCCAATATTGCCATGTATACCCTGTCTTTTGCAGGACATATAATAGATGTTGATATTGGATTTTCCATGGTGCAGTTGTTTGACCCATTGACTAATCAGGAATCTTCTGCTTTTGGAAGTTTTTATACCTATTTGGTGATGTTGGTGATGTTGCTGTCTAATATGCACTATTATGTCATTTCTGCTGTCGTGGATTCTTTTGAACTGATTCCTTTGGGAATGGCAACCTATCACAGCGAGTATATGTATAATACGGTAGTGCAGTTTGCATCGCAGTATTTTCTCATTGCTTTTCGGATTATACTTCCTGTTTTTGGGGCTTCACTGCTGTTGAATATTATACTGGGTATTTTGGCGAAATCGGCTCCCCAGATGAATATGTTTGTAATTGGTATGCAGTTGAAAATATTGATTGGACTTGCTGTATTGCTGGTTACTGTAGTGTGTATTCCGTTAATTACAGATATGGTATATGGTGGTATGCAGGATATGGTAAAAAGTGTATTGAAAGTAATGACTCCTTAGCAATGCTGGAAGAATCGGGTGAAACGTATGAAGGATAGAACTATACAAAATCAACTTCATATTCAGTTTTATGAGAGTGGCAGTTACTTTATGCCTATGGATTTGCAGTTGTTTGCAAAAGACGGACCTACTGGGCAAAAGACGGAGAAACCCACTGCAAAAAAAATTAAGGATTCCCGTAGGGAGGGGCAGGTAGCAAAAAGTCAGGACCTGAGTAATGCGATTATGCTTCTGGCATTATTCATTCTTTTAAAAGTGTGGATTGGAAATCTGGGAGAGAAAATGCTGGAGATTTTTCCGGAATCCTATAATAAAATGCCGGATTTGGCAAATACCATTCTGGATACGGTTACAGTGAGTCAGTTGTTTACAGAATTTATTCTGACATTGGCAAAACTACTTTGGCCGGTTTTACTTCTGGGTGTGGCAATTTCTTTTCTTGCTAACCGGATACAGTTTTCATGGATGGTGACTACGAAGCCAATGGAACCGAAGTTGAGTAAACTCAGTCCCATCAGTGGATTTAAGCGGATGTTTTCGGTGCGCACACTGATGAAAACATTGATGTCCATTGCTATTGTTATTGTGATTTCAGTCATTGCCTATAATACGATGAAAGACAAATGGGGATTGCTGTTTACCATTTACGATATGGAACTGGGACAGATTATTGCTATGGTGGGAGATGTTGTAATTGATTTGGGAATCAAAATTTCCGCAGTTATGCTCGTTATTGGTATTGGTGATTACATATTCCAGAAATGGAAAAACAATCAAGATATGATGATGTCAAAACAGGACATTAAGGATGAATATAAAAATCAGGAAGGAGATCCCCAGATTAAAGGAAAAATCCGGCAGAAGCAGCGGGAGGTATCCCAGCGTCGTATGATGGATGCGGTTCCTCAGGCAGATGTAATTATTACAAACCCTACCCATTATGCGGTAGCAATACAGTATAAGAGAGAGTTGCAGAGTGCTCCGATTGTAGTTGCTAAGGGAACGGATTACTTAGCGGGTAAAATTAAGGAGAAGGCGCGGGAAAATGGAGTAGAAATTGTAGAAAACCGTGCTCTTGCGCGAATGCTCTATAATAATGTGGAGATTGATCAGGAGATTCCACCAGAGTTGTATCAGGCGGTGGCGGAAGTGTTGGCTTATGTATACCGTCTGAAAAATACGGCATAACCTTTATTTATAAATATTTTTAAGAAAAAGAGAAAGGAGGATTCCCATGAAAGCAAAGTTTAGTATGGATGTAGCGATTGCAGTATATGTGTTGGCAGCGATTGTATTTTTGATTGTACCAATGCCTACTTGGTTACTGGATTTTATGATTGCATGTAATATTATGGTTGCTTTCATGATTTTGTTTACTGCACTATTTGCAAAAGAAACGTTGGATTTGTCCTCCTTCCCTACTATTCTTTTGTTTACTACCCTGTTCCGGGTGGCACTGAATGTTTCTTCTACCCGTCTGATTCTGTCCACTGGTAATGCGGGTAATGTAGTGTATACTTTTGGAAGTTTTGTGGGTGGAAACGATATTGTAATTGGTATAATTGTATTTATTATTCTATTGCTGGTACAGATGATTATTATTAACAAAGGTTCCGAGCGTGTATCTGAGGTAACGGCTCGTTTTACTTTGGATGCAATGCCGGGTAAACAGATGGCGATTGATGCGGATTTGAATACCGGTGCCATCACAGAAAAAGAGGCAAATGAACGCCGGGAAAAACTCCAGATGGAATCCGCATTTTTTGGAGCTATGGACGGTGCTACCAAGTATGTAAAAGGAGATGCAACGGCAGGTCTGATTATTACGGGTATTAACATTGTCGGAGGAATTATTATGGGTATGGTTCGTTCCGGTATGAGTTTTTCCGAAGCCTCCAGCCATTATATGATACTGACGATTGGAGACGGACTGGTAAGCCAGATTCCATCCCTTTTGATTTCTCTTTCCACTGGTATTATTGTAACCAAAGCGGCGAAAGAAGAGAATATTGGTTCCATGGTTATTGGACAGATTTTCCGCAATCCCCAGGCAATGCAGATTGTTGGCGTAACGCTGACGTTGCTGGGCTTGATTACGCCGTTAAATAAAATTATATTTTGTGGTCTGGGCTTGACGCTGGTTGTATTGGGAACCCGTATGTCTGGAAAACAGGAGATTTCCCGGATTGAGGAGGAAGTAGAAGAAGAGGAGCAGGAGGCAGACGAAATCCGCCGTCACGAAAATGTGAATTCTCTGCTGGCTGTGGATCCCATCGAGTTGGAGTTCGGATACGGAATCATCCCTTTGGCAGATGTGAACCAAGGAGGAGATTTACTGGACCGGGTTGTTATGATTCGGCGCCAGATTGCTTTGGAGTTGGGAGCGGTTGTTCCGATTATTCGTTTGCGGGATAATATTCAGTTGAATCCGAACCAGTACATTATAAAAATTAAAGGAATCCAGGTAAGTGAGGGAGAGATTCTTTTCGACCACTATATGGCGATGAATCCGGGATTTGTAGAAGAAGAGATTACTGGAATCCCTACGTTTGAACCATCCTTCCATCTTCCTGCTATCTGGATTACTGAGGCGCAGCGGGAGCGGGCAGAGTCCGTGGGCTATACGGTAGTAGATCCGCCGTCTATCATAGCAACCCATTTGACGGAAGTGATTCGGCGTCACATTGATGAACTGCTGACGAGAGAAGATGTGCAGAATCTGATTAACAATATTAAAGAAGGCAATACCACTCTGGTGGAGGAATTGGTTCCAAAACTTTTGGGCGTTGGCGATATTCAGAAAGTATTGCAGAACCTTTTGCGGGAGGGAATTTCCATTCGGGATTTAGTTACCATATTTGAGACCCTGGCGGATTATGCTCCTTCTACAAGGGATACCGATGTATTGACGGAATATGCAAGGCAGAGCCTGAAACGTGCGATTTCCAATAAGTATTTCACACCAAATGAAACTACGAGGGTGGCAACATTAGATCCTGCTATTGAGAAGGAGATTATGGGTTCTGTAAAACAGACGGAGCAGGGGGCTTACCTCACTCTGGACCCGAATGTGACCCAGCAGATTCTCAATGCCACAGAGGCAATGATTCAGAAACTGGAGGATAATGGTTGTAATCCCATTATTATTACTTCCCCCATTGTGCGGATGTACTATAAAAAGATGACACAGGATTATTTTGCAGATTTAATCGTAATATCGTATAATGAAATTGATTCTGATGTAGAATTACAGTCGATAGGGATGGTGAGTTTAGGTGATAATTAAGAAGTACGAAGGAGCCACAGAAAATGAGGCAATCATGAAGGCAAAAGAGGAACTGGGCGGTGGTGCCATTATTATGAACATTAAAACGACACGTCCCCGGGGAATTTTCCGCATGTTTCGTAAAACTGTGGTAGAAGTGACAGCGGCAATAGAGGACCGGGTAACTGCCAATGCAGGGACAGAGGAAACACGAGAGGAAAAAGTGCAAAAGGCAGCAAAGGTGATTGAGGATACGCTGCGAAAACAAAAGCAGGTTCAGGAAAAGGAGCAAAAATCTGCACCTTCTGCGATTGAAAAAAAACTGGACGATCTTGCAGACATGCTGGAAAAGCAGATGGTATCGGAGAAAAAGGAAGAAGCAGAGGAAGAAAAGAAAGAAGGTGCGGATGAGGTAGAAAACGCTAACAGCCGGAATAAGAAAATCCGTGACCTTTTGTATAATCAGTTTATTGCCAATGAAGTAAAGGAGGAATATGCTCACATGCTGGTAGAGGATGTGGAAAATATTCCGGAGAAAGAGGAGGCTTTGGATGCCATTCTGGCGAAAGTTTACCAGAGAATTGTGCTGAAATTGGGACAGCCAAAGGGAATTGAATTAAAGAACCAGAAGAAACCGAGGGTATGTTTTTTCGTTGGTTCCACTGGCGTAGGAAAGACAACTACAATTGCCAAAATAGCATCTATTTTTAAACTGGAAAAGAAGGCAAAAGTTGCTTTGATTACATCGGATACTTACCGGATTGCAGCGGTAGAGCAGTTAAAGACTTATGCCAACATTTTGTCGGTGCCCATCCGGGTAGTTTACAGTGCCGCAGAGATGAAAAAGACATTGAATGACTATGCATCATATGATTTGATACTGGTGGATACTGCAGGACGTTCCCACAAAAATAAAAAGCAATGTGATGAACTTTCAGAACTGCTGAATAGTGTGGATGCGGAATCCCGGGAGGTGTATCTGGTTTTAAGTGCAACTACAAAGTATAAAGATTTGAAGCAGGTGGTTGCCATCTATAAGGATATGGCAGATTACCGGATTGTTTTTACAAAATTGGATGAAACAAGTTGTTATGGTAACCTATTGAATGTGCGGATGGATACTGGAGCGCCGCTGTCTTATGTTACCTGTGGTCAAGTAGTGCCGGACGATTTGGGAATGTTGAATGCCCAGACAATCGCCAAGCAGTTGTTAGGGGGTTGTGAATAATGGATCAGGCAGAAAGACTTAGAAGCCGAATTCGGCAGAATGAAGAGCAATCCAACCCACAGTTACAGACAAAGGCGCGGGTTTTTACTGTGACCAGCGGCAAAGGCGGAGTGGGGAAAACCAGTTTGTCTGTAAATCTGGCATTGCAGATGCAGCGTCTGGGGCATCGCACGGTAATTATAGATGCCGATTTTGGACTTGCCAATATTGAAGTTATGTTGGGAATCCACCCCAAATATAATATTGCAGATTTGATATACAAAAATATGAGCATTGAAGATGTAGTAATCGAGGGACCTGAGGGAATCCGCTTTATTTCTGGTGGCTCGGGTGTGAATGAATTGGTAGATTTGGAGCGGGCAGATTTACAGACCTTTGTTTCCAAACTTACCCATCTGGACAAAATTGCAGATGTTATTATTATTGATACCGGTGCAGGCATTGCAGATGCAGTGCAGGAGTTTGTATTGTGTAGTCCTGAGATTCTGCTGGTACTGACACCGGAACCAACCTCTACAATGGATGCCTATGCTCTGCTAAAGGCATTAAATCGCAGAAAAGATTTTGTTGCTACAGACAAGAAAATCAATGTGGTATCTAACCGGGTAGCAAATGAAAAAGAGGGTCAGACATTATTTCAGAATATTAGTATTGTGGCGTCTCAGTTTTTAAATATTGAGTTGAATTATTTGGGAAGTCTGCCCCAGGATGCCAATGCGACAAAGGCAGTATTGCAGCAGCAGCCGGTGTCCTTGTCTTTTCCAAATACAGCGTTTTCAAAGTCTATGCGCCATATCGCGCAACTGTTATTAGAGGGAGAGGGAGATAGTAAGTCAGGATTTACCGGACTATTTTTGAATTTGTTAAAATCCAGAAAGGGAAGATTATAGTGCTCAGAGCCGGAATCACCAAGGCTTTATTGACAGGAATTTGAGAACTGTGTTATATTTCTATTGGTGATTTCATATTGATTTTATGTAAGGTGAAGGCGGTGAGTACATGTTAAAGGCATTGGCGATTGGCAATAAAGTAGACATTCGGAGCATGAAGACAGTATCTGACGAAACCAGAAAGAGTATTTACCTGAGTCAGGTAATTGATATTGTAAATAGCACGCAGTTAATTATTACAATGCCGTCCCAGGGGACCAAAATTGTACCGCTGGATTTGGAACAGCGGTATGAATGTACATATTATACTGCTAAAGGATTATTTCAAGGAGAATTTGTAGTTAAAGAGAGATATAAAGAAGGAAATCTGCCAGTTATTCTTTTGGAAATCCGCACCCCCCTTAAGAAAGTGCAAAGAAGGGAGTATTACCGCTATGATTGTACTCTTCCCATGAAGTATCGTTTTGCCAGTCTGGATGAGAGAATTCCCAGAGACAATCTGCATGAACTGGAGTGGAAGGACGGTGTGATTCTGGACTTGAGTGGCGGGGGAATCCGGTTTGTAGTTCCGGATAGTGTTCCCAAGGATTGTATGCTTCAATTTAATCTGGTGTTGGAGATTCAGGAACAATATAAAGCCTTGTATATATATGGTGAGGTAATCAGCAGTAAAGTGAAGAATAACAACGTACGGCTTCGGGAGTGCAGAGCCCAGTTTGTGAAGTTGTCCGAGCCGGAGAGAGACCAGATTATTTCCTATATTTTTGAACAGGAGCGTAAGAAATTAAACAGTAATTAAATAAAATGCAGAAATGGAACGGTTTCAGAAATACCTATACAGCAGGATGTATCTAAAACCGTTCATTTTCATTTATAATGTAATTCTGTATATATAATGTCAGCGTCTTTGGGACAGCATTTGCTGAAGCATCTGAACTTTCTGCCTTTCTGCAGGAGTCATGGCATCCAGAATAATTTCATTAAAAATTTTCTGTTCTTCCTCAGTAAAAGACAGATTTTTTTTCTGCATCGTTGCATTTAGAGCCATCATGGCAGGAATCAAATCCTCTTTTTTCTTGTAAGAATTCTCTTTGATCCAGTTGAGAAGAAACGTTCTTTTGTCCCAGCCGATTTGCTCCAGCCGTTGGTCGTTAAGCCAATTTTGATTCATAATTTTCTCCTTTCATTGCATTTTGAATAAGGTCTGCCATGTCGGCACTGGAAGTGTGGGGATTCGTTCCGTTAGAAAGCAACAGGGGAAGAATTCGGTTTAGCAAATCATTTCGATTACCGGAATCCCCTTTTGCGTACATGGTAGAGTCCTCGTTTTCAGAAGCAGAGTTTTCACCATCGCTGGACTCTGCTGTCATTCGGGAAACTTCCTGAAAGGCGTGGTATATTTTTTCTGCCTGAATGACATTAAGCATCATATCCAACTGGTTTGCAGGGCGGCCAGTCGCTTTACTGCGCATGGCATACAGCATATCTTCTACATTATGGGATGGTTCATCCAGACCACAGGCAGACAATGTGTCAAAATCATTAAATCCGTGGATGATTTCCTGCATTTCCTGTAATTTGATAAAGAGAGCCAATGGCTTTTTTAAGTTTAAATTGACATAGGGCATGGCTTCATATAGCATATCCATATTGGAGTTGCGACGGCTGAAAAATTGTTCGATTGGTTTTTGGTTCGTGTCCATTTTGACCTCCGGGATTGGTATTTATTTTCACTATATATATATATTCTATGCTTTTTATATTATGACTGGTAAGGAGGGAATTATTTTTAAAGAATGGCATATATATATAAGAAAAGGGAAAAATTTTATGAATGAAAATGCTTTTTTTCAAAAGGCAGATTACACAAAAAATCAGAATCTGGTTTTTGAGGATAACACTATATATGAGGTAGATCCAGCATGTATGGGGCGTCAGGGACAAAGAGGAGAAACGGTAAATAATACGCAGAATTTGCACAAAGGCCAGCAGGTAGCGGAGGAGGAGACAGCAAACCAGGAGGATATTGAGGTAAAAAATGTAGATGACACGGCTTACAGAACTACAGGGAAAAACGAAAAAAAAGACTGGATTTGGTTATGGCTGTTTTTGCTTTGTTGCTGTTGCCGAAAGTAATAGTATAATTGAAACATTTTATGGGAGACTGCAATGTAATCTTGGCAGTCTCTTTTTTTGAGAAATGGAAAAACGGGCCGTCAGATGACAGCCCGTTTTGTAGTGGGAAGTTATAAAAACTTCTTTTCCTTTTTACTGCTTAGCAGCAGCCACCGCCGTTATTACCGCAGCAGCAGGAAATTAACAGCAAAGGAATGATGATGTCACAACCGCAGCCATTGCCACAGCCGTCACCGCCAAATCCAAAACCACTTCCGTTGCCACAGCAACAGAATAAAATTAAAATCCACCAGATGCAGTTGTTGCCACCGAAGAAACCTCCATCGCAGCCATTTCCACAATGTGTAGCAGCTAAATCACTCATATGAGCCTCCTAAAATGATTTGTTTACATTCCTATAGTATGCAGTGGGGCGTGTCCCCTTGCACAGGAAAAGAGAAAAAATAAAAAAATGAAGGAATTCTTAAGAAAAACTTGACATATTTTAAATTATTGTTATAATTGTTACATAAATGTTAAATGAATGTTACACAAAATGTGACAAATATTTAGCAAATATTAAGGAGATTTATTATGAAGACTAAGAAAATCGTTGCGATGTTACTTATGTGTGCCGTACTTCTGTCTAATATGAGTTTTATGGCTAAGGCAGAGGAGTCCAGCGCAGAAAATGCAAAAGATGCGACAACAGAAACAACAGAGACAATCGATTCTACAGAAAATACTACGGCTGCAAATGCCACTACGGTGAAGAGTAAAACAACTGCAAAAAACAATAATGCTGTTAAAAAGAAGATGAAAAAGGGAAATGTTGTCACATATTCCAAACAGGAACTTCGTTATATGGCAACAATTATTTATTGTGAGGCTGGAAATCAGTCTTATGCAGGAAAATTGGCAGTTGGAATCGTGGTAAAGAATCGTATGGAATCCAAAAAATTCCCGAATACGATTAAAGGAGTATTATACCAGAGATATCAGTTTACCCCTACCCGTAACGGAGCCTTGAACAGAGCCCTGAGAACCTATGACAAGAATGGGTTTAAGACAAAGGAATACAGTTCCTGTCTGAAGGCTGCAAAGGAAGCCTTGTCTGGTGTAAAAACAGTTAAGGTTGGAGGAAAAACGCGGAATATGAAGGGATATTATTTCTTTAGCCGCTATGTTTCCGGATGCCGTTTGAAAATTGGCGCCCATATGTTTAAATAACTTTAGAATGTAGAAAAGCAATCCGTAAACCGTTGCGTTTGCGGATTTTTTTTGCTAAAATAAACAGAGAGGTTATTATGCACTTATGAGAAGCACTTGCTCTGATATAATCATACTATAATTTGAAAGTAGTAGGAGGGAATCTATGCCAAGGGCGGGAGAATTGAATCAACTGGTTGTGATTGCCTCATCCACAGGTGGTCCCAAATCATTGCAGTCGGTAGTTCCTAAGTTGCCGCCGAATCTGAATGCCGCTGTGATTATAGTACAGCATATGCCTTCTGGATTTACCAATTCGTTGGCAGCGCGCTTGAACGACTTAAGCCGGATTTTTGTGAAGGAGGCGGAGGAAGGGGAACAACTGAGACCTGGCAGGGTATATATTGCAAAGGGTGGTCAGCACCTGAAGGTAACCAGAAAAGAGAGGAAATATTTTCTAACTCTTACCGATGAACCACCAAGGGAGGGGGTGCGGCCTTGTGCCAATTATACATACGAATCACTAATCAGCACAGACTTTGATACTCTGGTTGGAGTTGTCATGACAGGAATGGGAGCGGATGCAACAATTGGAATCCGTAACCTGAAAAAGGAAAAAGACATTTATACGATTGCCCAGGACCGGGAGACCAGCATTATTTATGGAATGCCGAAGATGGTGACGGAAGCGGGACTTTCGGATATTGTACTTCCGTTAGAGAAAATCGCAGATGAAATAACAAAGAAAGTGGGGGTGCTATAAGCATGGATGTAAGCCAGTATTTGGAAATTTTTATTGATGAGACAAAGGAACATTTACAAAGTTTAAGTGATCATTTTATGATCCTTGAGAAGGAGCCGGAGAATTCGGATACGATTAATGAGATTTTCCGGGCTGCTCATACCTTAAAGGGTATGGCTGGTACTATGGGATACAAGCGGATGCAGAGACTGACCCATGATATGGAGGATGTATTTTCTGAAATCCGAAGCGGCAATATGAAGGTAACAGCAGATTTGGTAGATATTCTCTTCCGTTGTCTGGATGCGTTGGAGGCATATTTGGATAATATTATGAATTCCGCGGATGAAGGTACAGAGGACAATGAGGATATTATTAAGTTGCTCAATGATACTTTGAAAGGAAACCCTGCTGCTGAAGGCGAGAAGACAGAAACTGCCGGAGAGCAGAAAGAAGCAGAGAGTAGCGATTCTTCTGATGACAACGAGGAAAAGCGCAAATATAGACAGTTCCAATATGCAGAATTTGAAAAGAACGCTATAAAGGAAGCGAAGGAGCAGAATAAGAATATTATTGCTGCTACCATCTATGTGCAGGAGAGTTGTCTTTTGAAGGCAGCCAGAGCATTCCTTGTATTTAAGGAATTGGAAGGTCTGGGGGAAGTGATTAAATCAGACCCGTCCGTTCAGGATATTGAGGATGAAAAGTTCGAACTGGACTTTAGTATTGCATTGATTACGGATGCAGACGAGGAAAAGGTACAGAAGGCTATCTTAAGCGTTTCCGAAATTGACAAAGTATATAGTGAGAAATTGGATGCAAATACGTTGTTCCAGACTCAGGAAGAACCAGAAGTGAAGGAAGAAACCAAGGAAGAAGAAAAGCCTGCTGCTGCTCCGGCAGCCAAAGCGGCAGAACCGAAGAAGGCACCTTCCAAAGCAGTTGGCAGCAAACCGGTAATTAATCGTTCCGTTCGTGTGGATATCGAAAAACTGGATGACTTGATGAATCAGGTAAGTGAGTTGATTATTGCTAAGAATGGTCTGGTATCTGTCAGTGAAAATGATTCCAATACAAATTCCCAGAGTTTTACAGAGCAGATAGAATACTTGGAGCGAATTACTACCAATCTGCATGAATCGGTTATGAAAGTGCGAATGGTACCAATCGAGAGCGTGGTAAACCGTTTCCCAAGAATGATTCGGGATTTGAGCAAAAAATTGGGCAAACCGATGGAACTTTACATGTCTGGTGAGGATACCGAATTAGACCGTACAGTTATTGACGAAATAGGAGATCCTTTGATGCATCTTTTGCGGAACTCTGCGGACCATGGTCTGGAAAGTGCAGAGAGAAGAAAGGAACTGGGTAAACCGGAGAAGGGATCCGTTTTTCTGGATGCCTACCAGGATGGAAATAATGTTGTGATTGAAGTCCGGGATGATGGTGCCGGAATTGATGTGGAAAAGGTTCGTGATAAGGCAATTGAAAAAGGAACGATTACAGCAGAACAGGCAGAGACTATGGAGGACAAGGACATTATTGATTTACTCTTTATGCCAAGTTTCTCTACTGCAGAAAAAATTACCGACGTCTCCGGCCGTGGTGTAGGTCTGGATGTTGTAAAGAGCAAGATTGAAGGGCTGGGTGGCGATATTGAGGTTCGCACTAAGAAGAATGAAGGCAGTACCTTTACCATCCGTTTGCCGTTGACGCTGGCTATTATTCAGGCATTGATGATTGAACTGGGTGAGGAAAAATATGCGATTCCGCTGAACTCCATCCAGACAATTGAGGATGTTACTCCGGAGGATATTAAGTACGTTCGCACAAAAGAGGTTATTAACCTTCGTGGAATGGTAATTCCGCTGGTGCGTCTGTACGATATACTGGATTGCCCGCCACGGGAAGAGGAGTCAGAGAATCTCACTGTGGTTATTGTTTCCAAGGGAGACAAACAGGCAGGGCTTGTTGTAGATAACTTGATTGGACAGCAGGAAATCGTAATTAAGCCTTTGGGCAAATACATAAATATTGAGAAGATGATTAGTGGTGCTACCATTCTGGGTGATGGTGAAGTGGCGTTGATTCTGGATGCCAATGCATTAGTATAAGGGGGTGCGGCCGATATGATAGAGAACAATGAAGCAGTTATGGAGAGCAAGCAGTATATTGTAGTTAAGATTGACAGTGAGCAATATGGAATTGATATTGGATATGTGGACAACATTGTCAGAATGCAGCGGATTACCCGGGTGCCGAAAGCACAGCCCTATTTTGAAGGTGTGATTAACCTGCGTGGAGAAGTGATTCCGGTTATGAGCATGCGCAAGAAATTTGAACTGGAGCCGGATGTCATAACAAATAAAACCCGAATCATCATTATTAAGACAGAACAGCAGGCACTGATTGGAATTCAGGTGGATGAGGTGAAAGAAGTCGTTACATTGGATGGTTCTGAAGTGGAAAAAATGGCTTATGACAAGAACCGGGAAGAGCAGAATGGATTTTTAACAGGCATTGGCAAACATGGGGATGAATTGATTTCACTGTTGAATATTAATGCAGTTATTTCAGAAGATATTTAGATTCTTGTCGCTTTTAAATCAGTGAGACAGTTGAGGAGATTGAGGTGGTTTTATGCCGATTACTAATTATAATGAAATCACAGAAGGACAGTACGATGTCCTAAAAGAAATTGGAAATATTGGACTGGGCAATGCTACAACGGCATTGTCCAAGATGTTGAACCGCCGTATTGAAATGAAGATTCCCCAGGTGGATTTGGTAGAAATCAACAAACTGGCAGATTTGATTGGAGGTCCTGAGAATCCGGTAGTGGGAATTTTGGTTACCTTAAGTGGAGATATTAGTGGAATGATGATGTTTGCAGTGGAGCAGTTTTCTGCCAGAAAACTGGTCAATCTGGTTTTGCAGCAGGAGAGTCAGGAAGAGCGGTTTTCCCACATGGATTTTTCTGTATTAAAAGAGATTGGCAATATTATTGCCGGGGCTTATATGACTTCGATTTCCACCCTTACCGGACTGGCAATTTTTCCTTCCGTGCCACAGGCATGTTATGACATGGCAGGTGCCATTTTAAGTGTACCTGCGATTGAGTTTGGAAAAATCGGTGACAAGGCATTGTTGATTGATTCCTCGTTTGATGATACGGACGACCAGATTGACGGGTATTTTATTATGATACCGGATTTGGAATCCTATAATAAAATTATGAGTATATTTGGAATGTAGGTGTAGGAATGGGAGAACGGGTTAAGGTAGGTATGGCTGATTTTAATATTTGCAAGGTGCCGGATACCATTATTACACTGGGATTGGGTTCCTGTGTCGGAGTGGTTTTGTACGACAAAACGACGAAAGTGGCAGGAATGCTGCACGCCATGCTTCCGGATAGTACAAAAATTCGAAATAACAGTAATCGTGCCAAATTTGTGGATACCGGTTTGGAGGATTTGCTGGCATTGCTGGAAGAGCAAGGGGTAAAGAAACAGAATTTGATTGCGAAAGTGGCAGGAGGCGCCCAGATGTTTAATTTTTCTGCTAATACAGAGATTTCAGGAATTGGAGCCCGGAATGCTGAGGCAGCAAGGAAAAAGTTACAATCCTATGGAATCCGGATTGCAGCAGAAGATACAGGACTGGATTATGGACGAACGATTGAATTTAATCCGGAAAATGGAAAATTGGAAATCAGGGCAGTGGGAAAAGGGATTACCTATATATAATCGGAGGTAAGTTATGACTGAAAATACACAGGAATTTGAGGATCCGGCGAAAGGTAAACTGCGGTATTTGCGACCGTTTATTGTGCTGGTTCCCACATTGATTGTTTGCATTTTTAATATTGTTGCGAATATTCCACTGTTGCAGGCTATGTTAAGATTGCTGGTTACGATTCTGTTTTTCTTTGTCATTGGCAGTATTGCTCAGGGAATTGTCCGGTATATGATGTTACATCCCGGAGAACATTCAGAGCAGGAAGCAGAAGAACAGGAAGAGGAAAACGGGGAAGTTGAGGATGAGCGGGAAGCAGATGAAGCAGATGTTGAAACACAGGAATAGGTTTTTGGTATAAACCGAAGTTGTTAATACAGGTTGGAGGGTTATATGAACGAGAAGGCAAAAAACAAACTATGGGAACAGTATAGCGCAAAACGTACCGCCTCCGTTCGGGAACAGCTTATTATGGAATATGCCCCTCTGGTAAAGCTGGTGGCGGGACGTCTGAGTATGTACCTCGGTTACACTGTGGAATTTGATGATTTGGTAGGGTATGGAATATTTGGATTGATTGATGCCATTGACAAATTTGATTACAATAAAGGCATCAAATTTGAAACCTATGCCAGTCTTCGGATTCGGGGTGCTATATTGGACCAGATACGAAAGATGGACTGGATTCCCCGCTCATTAAGGCAGAAACAAAAACGTATGGAAACGGCAATGGCGGAATTGGAAAGCAAACTGGGACGTCCGGCATCGGATGACGAGATTGCCGAAGCACTGGAAATCAGTGTAGAGGAATATTATAACTGGCAGGGACAAACGAAAATTACAGGGATTGCTTCTCTGGAAGATTTTTTGGATCAGGGAATGGAAATTAAGGCTTCCGGTACCCGCAGGGCGATGGCAGAGCAACCGGAGCAGGCCATGGAAGAACAGGAAGTCAAGAGGGTCCTGGCAGAAGTTCTGGAGCAGTTGACGGAAAAAGAAAAACGGGTCATTCAATTATATTATTATGAAGAGTTAACCTTGAAAGAAATCAGTCAGGTACTGGAGGTTTCAGAATCCCGGGTGTCACAGCTTCATACAAAGGCAATTCAGAAAATGAGGGAGCGTCTGGGGTCGCAGATAGAGTTGTTTATGGGATAACAGCAAAGAGATTGAGGTAGGCCTATGGTATACAAGAACGGTTTTTTTCAAATAGTCCATCAGGAAGAAGGCACATTTTTGAAATTATTTCCTGCCAGAGAGGGTGGAAGAGCGATCGATGTACGGGAAGTTGCGGATTATTTGGAAAGTGAAAATATTTTTGAATATGATATAAACGCTCTGAATAAGTCCATTGAAAAACTGGGTTCGGAGCCGGAACTAGTTCGGGTGAATCGGGAAAAAATACTTCCTGCGGATGAGGGAATGCTAATAGAGGTGTCTGGGGACAATCTTCAGGTAACTGCGCGCTTTTACCCGCCCTCCAAAGGAGGACATTTGCTGAATGTGGAAGATATTTTGCAGCAGTTGAACCAGAAAAGAGTGGTCTCAGGAATTGATGAGCATAGTATCCGTATATTTTTACATAAGCGGGAATATTGTAAAGATTATATTGTAGCAAAAGGAAAACCGCCCAGACATGGTCACGATGCCTGGATTGAATACCATTTTGATACAGAACGAAAGG
>JAQXNR010000034.1 GCA_029098105.1 Lachnospiraceae bacterium | reverse complement strand
CAGTCTGGAAACCAACAATCTTCTCCTTGGACTTATCCAAATATCCAGGACCGTGGGAAGTTAAAGTAGAAACCACCTTGGTATCCATATCCAGGACACCGCCTGCTTCTCTCTCCTTCTTAGAAAGGTCCAGAACCATCTGCCATAAATCCTTGGTAGCCTGAGTAGGACCTGCCAGGAATGACTCGTCGCCTTCGTATGGAGTGTAGTTGTGCTGGATGAAATCTCTGGTATTGATGTCACGCATCCACTGACCAGCTTCAAAACCGTTCCATGCTTCTGAATTCATCTTCATTTTAAAAATTCCTCCTTTAAAAATTATTGTTGTTATGTGTTGATATGTGAAGACATAGATTATGTCTCAGATACTATAAATAATTATAGTTGAATACTGTATACACGTCAATTGGATTTGACCAAATTTCTTGTATTTTATTCGGTACAATCCCTTATAGAATAAGGGTTTTGTCCAAATCCTTCCAGTGCCGCAATATTTGAAACCTCTATGCCCGCAACCTGAATTCATTATACCAAATTTTGTCCCAAAAGTCATTGTTATTTCCTAATAAATAATGAGAAATTTCTTTGTATAGTTTTTTGAAACATTTGTTGTAATCTTAGGGGGAATGAGATAAGATAGAAAAAATGCGAATGATGTAAAATAAGGGGGGGAACGTTTTGTGGAACTGAATCCACCTGCAAAGCGGGGGATTTCTCATGGGGATATGATTGATCTGAACCGGGAGAATATAAAAGGGTTTGATGTGCGGGAGTTTTATGTACAATTAGTACGGGAATTAAAAGAAAAAGGATTGTAATTACAAGCAAAATATAAATTTCTGTGACGATTTTGTGAAAAATTTTCTTTTCCAGCAATTGCAAAGCATTTTTCTCAGTACATTGCTTGAAATTGTGTAAGGTGCGTATTATAATAATGTAGACTAACTAAAATAGAATAACATTCAACTTTTTTGAAGGAGGAACATATATTATGGTAGAAATAACAAAGGATATGATTATTGGAGATATTCTGGCGATTCATCCGGGCAATGCGGCAATTTTAATGGCATCCGGAATGGGCTGTGTGGGCTGTCCATCTGCGCAGGGAGAGACGCTGGAAGAGGCAGCTATGGTGCATGGTATGGATGTTGACACGCTGGTAGAAAGTCTGAATGAATTTGTAAAGGAACAGAACGCATAGCGGATTTTACAGTTCGTTCCGGGAAGACCGGTCAGGACACATCCTCGTGTTTTTAAATCAGAGTAAAGGATGATGCATAATGAAAATAGAAAGAATTAGTGAAAATAAAATTAAATGCACATTGAACCGGGCGGATTTGGACAGCCGAAATATTGTTTTGACAGAGTTTGCCTATGGTTCGGAGAAGGCGCGGGCATTTTTCCGGGAACTGATGCTTCAGGCAGAAGACGAGGTAGGGTTTGAGGCAGAGGATATTCCTTTGATGATTGAGGCGATTCCGGTCAATCAGGATTGCATTATACTGTTTGTGACGAAGGTTTCCGATCCAGAGGAGTTAGATACCCGTTTCTCACGTTTTTCCAGCAATGAGGAAGACAGTGATGACTATCTGGAGGAAGAACTGGAAGAGGGTATGGAACTGGATGAGGAGAGCACCAATTTACTGGGTGTGGTAAAGGATGCGGTCCGCAGTGCTGTGGAAGGACTTTCCAAGGCGGCAGAGGATGGATTTATTCCGCTGAACGAGTCAGTACAGAAGGTAGATACTAAGCCTTCCGGTAAAAAACAGGAACAGCCTAAGAACCATTCTGCTATTTTTTGCTTCCAGAATCTGGATGACGTGTGCAGTGTGTCCCGCTATTTAAAAGACAGTTACCGGGGTGACAATACGCTCTATAAGAATATGACTGGTGGAGAGTATTATTTGGTGCTGGGCAGTGGTGGTCAGCAACCGGATGCATTTACCAGAATCTGTAATATTCTCTCCGAGTATGGTAAGCGGGAGCGCAGTTCCTATGCGATGCAGGCCTACTACGAAGAGCATTTTCTCTGTGTCATTCGCTCCAATGCATTACAGACGTTGGCGAATCTTTCGTGATATAAAATATATGTATTATAAATGCAAACTTTGCACTTGAAGATTACAGTCGAGCAAATAGAAAAAAGCAGGGAACCGTCAAAACGGTTCGCTGCTTTTTCGATTTCTAAAATAATTCTAACATCAAATTTTTCAAGAATGTACAAGGAAACGATTGTGTTAATTATAGGCAAGAAAAATAAATGCTTACCATCTATACACACAAATTCTGCAATGCTCGACGGTGTTCGACAGAATGAATAAGGAAGAAACGCAAAAAAGGTCGTAATAACAAGTTGTCGTTGTGAATATGACAATAACAAAGATTTAGACAGAATAACAATTAAATAGTACACTGTTATTGTAAAGTGATTCGCCACTTTTTACGGCTGCTGGAGAGCGGTCGGTTACTACGAATGTAAATTCAAATTGGAAAAGGATGGGGGTGAATTGCTTGAGAGAGTTCCAGTTTTATTATCACACGATGCCAGAATGACCCTTCGTTAAGAATTAGCACAAACAGACAGATTTGTAATTTTAACCGGTTAGCATCAAAGGAATTCTCTAACAACTACCACAGTCCGAACAGAGGAAAGTAATTGCCCAGGCGGCACAGTTTTTGATTCGGCTGCGAGAGAACGAAAGGAGGGATGCGAAGCACAATTCTTATTTTGTATATGAGGAAGTATAATTGATTGGATACATTGAACACACAGTAATACATAAGGGTGTTCGGCTGTTTGCCAAACAGGATTTTAGTTGGAATCACAATTCATACACCCACTGTACATGGGATTCCCATAATACGAATACCCTTAGAAACAATGTATGCATAATTCCCACATGAAATATTTGACGTGGCGCAGAGAAATCTGCGCCAAACTATTTTGATTGTGTTGTGGCAGTATAGGGCTCTTGCCCTGTGGAATTGTCGCAATGGTAGAGATAACTTAATATTCCGGTGGCAATGGCTTTTGCCATCTGTTCCTGATAGGCGTCAGAGTTTAATTTTGCACATTCTTCCGGATTGGAGAGGAAGCCGCATTCACAGATGACTACGGGGCAGGAGCCGGATTTTAAAATATAGTAATCCGTATTTGCTTTGATGGAGCGGGTGTTGGCGGGATTGCAGGAGAGAATTGACTTTTGAAGGTAGCCTGCCAGTAGTTCTCCCTGGGCAGAATTAGCATAATAAAATACCTGTCCTCCAAATATGGAAGGTGCCGGGTAACTGTTTTGATGAATGCTGACTGCCAGGTCTGCCTTTGCTGTTTCTATAATTTCCCGTCTCTTCTTTAAATCTGCTGTCTTTTTGTTGGAATCCGAGTCTGAGTACAGACCGGAATCGTCCTGACGGGTGAGTACTACAGTAATGTTTTGCTTTTCCAGAATTTTTTTGCACTTTAGAGTAATTGACAGATTGATATCCTTTTCCCGAACTTGATTCACTCCGATTTTGCCCGGGTCACTACCGCCATGACCGGCATCAAGAACAACCGTGGCGGGATTTTTCTGAATTTTTAAAGTGGCAAGGTAAATCTGGTCCCGCTGGTTGTGCAGAGTGAAGCCTGTCAGCACCATTGCGGTCAGTGCCAGTAAGGGTATTGCTTTTTTCATAAATTTTTTTCGCTTTTTTGTATATCTTATGAAAAAAGTATAATTCTTAGAATGAAAAGGTGGAAAGAATCAAGAGATTGTGTTATGATATGGACGTTTGCAGGAACTATATAATCCTAATGGAATGGTGATGGATAGAAATGGAAACAATAATTAAAAGGATTGATTTGGAACGGGAAAAGCCGGAAGATGCAGAAATATTTTGCGAGGCATCCCGAATATTAAAGAAAGGTGGTCTGGTGGCTTTTCCCACAGAGACGGTCTATGGTCTGGGGGGAGATGCTCTGATGCCCTGTGCTGCCCAGAATATTTATGCGGCAAAGGGTCGGCCTAGTGACAATCCTCTTATTGTGCATATTGGAGATTTCGATGCGGTGGACAAACTGGCAAAGAATGTGTCAGAAGATGCCCATAAACTGATGAAGGCGTTTTGGCCGGGACCGATGACGTTGATTTTTGAAAAGCAGGAGATGGTTCCCAAAGAAACAACGGGAGGACTTGACACAGTGGCTGTCCGGTTTCCAAGCCATCCGGTTGCTCTGCGGTTAATACGGGAATCTGGAGTCTATGTGGCGGCCCCAAGTGCGAATCTTTCCGGACGCCCAAGTCCAACCCGGGCCGAACATGTAATAGAGGATTTGGATGGAAGAATTGATATGATTCTGGACGGTGGACCGGTTGCCATCGGGCTGGAGTCCACAATTATAGATGTGTCAGGGAAGACTCCTGTTATTCTGCGCCCCGGGTATATTACGAAGGAACAGATTGCCGGAATTCTGGGACGTATAGAAGTGGATCCGGCGATTTTGGAGGAACATGTTCAGGAGCATCTGGTGGCGAAAGCGCCCGGAATGAAATATAAGCACTATGCGCCTAAGGGACAACTTATACTGGTAGAAGGCGGGAGTATGGAGCAGGTCAGCACCCGGATTAACCAATTGGTGGAAGAAGCCATGGGACAGAACAAGAAAGTGGCAGTGATTGCTACGAAGGAGAGCAGGGACTGCTATAAAGCGCCCCTCGTTGTGACGATTGGTAGCAGGCAGGATGAAGAGTCGGTTGCCCATAACTTGTTTGCCATCTTACGGGAGATGGATACCCGGGGCATAGAGATGATTTATTGTGAAAGTTTTGAGCGGGAACAACTGGGACAGGCAATTATGAATCGGCTGCTGAAGGCAGCGGGATACCATGTATTACACTTGAATTAAAGCCGAGGTGAAGTTATGGCATATTGTATTTTATTTGTTGGCAGAGGAGACTCTGGCAGAGAGGTTATGGCAAAAGCGATACTGGACAATCAGTTGAAAAAAAGTGGCAGCGCAGGCATGGAAGTGAAAGCGCGGGGAATGGTAGTTTTGTTTCCGGAGCCGGTGAATTCCAAGGTGGTACAGATTTTGGAGAATAATGAGGTGCCTTTGGAATTTGACTGTGTATTTCAGTTGGAACAGTCCGATATTGACAGCAGTGACGTGGTAATTGTAATGGATGAACTGGTAAAGCAGCGGATTGGGGAATCCTACGAAAATACAGACCGGGTTTACACCTTAAAAGAATTGGCAGGAGAGGAAGGCAGTGTGTTGGATCCTTACGGCAAGGAATTGATGGATTATGAATACTGTTTCCGGGAACTGAAGCGGTTGTTGGAAAAGATATCAGTGACTCACATGGGAGAACTGGATTAGAGAAAGAATGGAGGAAAGAAAATGATAGCATTGGCGAGTGATCATGGTGGATATGGTTTGAAACAGGAGATTAAAAAGCATTTGGAGGAACGGGGACTGGAGTATAAGGACTATGGCTGTTATAGCGAGGAGTCCTGCGATTACCCGGATTTTGCTCATAAGGCGGCACATGCGGTTGCCCAGGGAGAATGTGAATGTGGAATTTTAATTTGTGGCACAGGAATCGGGATTTCCATTGCCGCTAATAAAGTGCCGGGAATCCGGGCTGCACTCTGTCACGATTGTTTCAGTGCGGCGGCGACAAAGGAGCACAACAATGCCAATATGCTTGCCATGGGTGCCCGGGTAATTGGACCGGGACTGGCGCTTAAGATTGTAGATACGTTTCTGGATACTCCGTTTTCCAACGATGAGCGACATGTGAGAAGAATCGGGAAAATTGAAGAAATCTAATTCTATTGGGACAATCGGTCGATATATTTCATAGAGCAAAGCAAAGCTGCAGCAAATTCTGTGTAGCAGCAATCTTAATGATGAAATGGATGGTCGATGAGGATGAATCAGAGAAAATATAGAGAAATAACAAAACGGGTGCTGACAGTAATGTTTTTTGCGGTGCTCGTTTTTTCTTTGCCTTTCTCCTTGAGGGTGATGGGAGACAAAGGACAGAAGAATGGTGAAAATCCAGTGGCAAAATTGCCCCGGCGAGCAGCAGAGGAAGTGGTTCCGGTCACACCTTCTATGCAGGTGGATGAGAATGGGGTGGCATGGTATTTGATTTCTGATGCGGCGGAATTGTATTGGTTTGCTCAGGAAGTAAATGGGTATGATACCCAGAATACCAAGGGGTATGTTCCTCTGAATGCCAAACTTACCGATGATATTATGGTGCAGTCACTTAATATACAAAATGGGGAACTGACAGGGGATTTGAGTGAATTGATTTCCTGGACACCGATTGGGGATAGTACCCATAAATATGCGGGACAATTTGACGGGCAGGGGCATTCCATCTCGGGGTTGTACCTGAATGTGGAGACGACAACGTCCGCAAGTAATCATGGATTCTTTTCAGAAATTGGAGTTGGGACATGGAATTCCAATACTTACCGTGGCAGGATTTTTAATTTGGATATCGAAAACAGTTATTTTGCCAGTACGGCTACAAATCTGGGAAGCATTGCAGGAGTAAACCGGGGTGGACGGATTTACAACTGTGGATTTTCCGGTGTTATAAAGGGCAGTGGTTCTGTGGCGGGGGGACTGCTGGGAACCAATGCAAACCAGTCCACCATTCAGGGAGAGGTGGAAAATTGCTGGTGTGATGTCCAACTGGAATCGGTTATGGGTGCCGGGGGCTTAGTGGGACAGAACAATGGTATTGTCACCCATTGCCGGGTAGAGGGTTCCGTCAGAGGGGCATCTGCTACGAGTGTACACAGTTATTCCGGAGGGTTGGTGGGAACTTGTGGTGGCAATCGGAATGCCACTTATGGGCTGGTCATCAACTGCTATAGCCGGGCGCAGGTTTCCAGCAGCGAATCCGGTGCCTATATTGGAGCATTGGCTGGGAAGGCAACTGGGGGGTATTTCATTAACTGTTATGGTAGTGGGTATGAAAAAAAGGGCTTTGGTGAAGTGCCTACAACGGGAATTTCTGAGGCAACGGGAAAGGAAATAAACAATTACTACTATGAGGTGACGGAAGGGGAGCAGACAACCGGTGCATACTACCCGGTTGCCTATAACTGCTATTATATGGGAGAAAGGGATACGATAGACATGTCGACACTCGAGTATTCCCAGATTCCCGGTGCAACACCAACTGTTTTTGCATCAGGAAAAGTGGCATATTGGCTGAACCATGGTTCCAAAGCAGAAGTGTACCAGGCGTTTGGGCTGACCGTACCAGTTGTTTACGGGCAGCAGTTGGGCGATGAGGACGCGCCTGTTTTTCTGAATGAAGAAAGAAGTAATGAAGTTTACCAAATTACTTATGAAGGAGACTATGAGGACGAGGTGTACTGTAATAGCAGTACGGTTCTCCCGGTTTGTGGTGAGAGTGGATATACTTATGAGTTTTTCTATGCCGACACAGAAAAAGCAGGTGAGATGTTTGACGGAAACCAAATTACAGAGGATGCCCATGTTACGGTAAACCGCATCAGCGTGATACCGGGAGAGGATGCCCGGGGTGTTTTTCAAATAAAAAATGCGATGCACCTGAAATGGTTTTCTGATTATGTAAATGGGCAGGTGGAATATGGCGCTTCTACGGCAGACCCGACAAAGGCTTCGGCAGTATTGCTGGCAGATATTGACATGACGGGAGAGAACTGGACGCCGATAGGAGGGATGAATACAGGAACAACCGAGGAAGGGGAGCGCTACAAAGAAGCGTATAAGGGCAGTTTTGACGGTCAGTACCATGTGATTACCGGACTTCAGGCGTCAGGGACTTCTTATATGGGGTTGTTTGGCTGCACCTATGGAGCCCGGATTTGTCGTCTGGGACTGGAAAATGTGGCTCTTTCCGGCAAGGACCGGGTGGGTGGAATCTGCGGTGTGGCGCTGGGCACAAAAATGATAAATTGTTATGTGACGGGAACGGTGATTGGACGGGGCAGTTTTTCCGGCGGAATTGCGGGCTATGCGGATGTGATTACAGTGGGAACTGCGGCAGACTATGCTTCGGCTACACTGGGGACAGAAATTTACCGCTGTTATGCTTCCTGTGACCGGGCGGTGGACAGTTCCGGTTCGGTCAATGTTTTTGCTGGTGGTATTTGCGGTGGCGTGGCAGCGGCACGACAGGTCAATGGGGAGCAGGAAAAGGTTTCTCTGGCAGACTGTTACTACGATGAAGAGCAGACAGCAGGGGTACAAGTGGCATATTATATGCAGACCGGAACCAATCAGTATGAGGGACGGGAGGATGAGGATAATTCTGTGGTGGGACTGGATACGAAGGCGTTTTCCGGCGGAAAAGTAGCCTGGCTGTTGCAGCAGGCATCTGCCCAGCAGGGAGACCGGGGAATTGCTGCCAGTGATTACAAGGCAACGGACAGTCTTACTGGCAGTGATGGGATTCAGGATGTAACTTTGCGTTCCCAGGATTTAATCTGGTGTCAGAAACTGTCCACAGAAGGGACGGCAGGAAAAAGCCAACTGACTCCTCATTTTGCAGAGGGAAAAAGCGATGGGGAAAAGCAACAACTTCAAGTGTACCGGTATGCTGCTATTAATGTAAACCAGGTTTATGAAAAGGATGGGCTGTTGGTAGAGAAGTATGGGAATGCCGGATATACAGTGACATTGCCTCAGGGATACCCGGTGTATCCCCAGAATGCATCGGATGCCCAGGAGCCCCATTATTTTGTGGGCTGGACGAAAACCCCGGCAAGTGAAGTGGGGAAAACCCTGATTACAGAGGGCTTTGTGGTACAGGAGGATAGTTACCTGTATGCCTGGTATGATGCAGAAGGGCGGATTGACATTCAGTGTGAGGAGCAGGAATACAGTCTGGAGTATGGCAGAGTATACCAGGGAGAAGCATTTTCCATAAAGGCACTGGGAAGTATGTCGGAGGAAACGAACAGCCTGTTATACCAGTGGTATATTGTGGAACAGGGGCAGGAGCGGGAACTGTCGGGGGAGACCGGGAATTCCTATGCTGTTCCTGTGGATTTGTCGGTGGGAAGTTACAGTCTGTTTTGCCGGGTAACAGCTCCCAGCGGGAAAACAAAAGATTCTCCCGCCTTTTCCCTGACGATTACGAAAAAGCCTCTAGCAAAAGAATTGTTTGGGGAAATCCCGGCGCAGTATTATACCGGAGAGGCAGTTGCTCCCGGGGTTTGTGCGGCGGATTCGGAAATCCGGTTAATGAAAGAAAGTGACTATGAGGTTCGTTACGAAAACAACCAAAACCTGACAACAGAGCAAAGTATGGCACAGGCTGTTGTCACTGCCAGCAATGGAGGGAATTACAGTGGGTCCGTAACACTTCCTTTTTCTATCACCTACCTTCCTGCATCGGAAGACATGTATGTACTGCTGGGGGAGGAAGCGGATGGCTATTTTTTAGATTCGGTGCAGATTGTACCGAAGGGGGGATACCTGATGGGGAGCCGCCTGAATGGGACTTATTCAGAAGAAGGCATTACCTTTCAGGCAATTCAGGAATTTGATACTTATACGCTGCATTTCTATATACAGGATGCCCGTACCAAGGCAATGACCGATGTGATTACCCGGCAGGTCAAGGTGAAGAAGACAGCGCAACAGGAAGAGGCGGGGGAGGGAGAACACACAGGGAATTCCACTGAGGAAAATACCCAGCAGGAGCCCACATCGGCACCATCCGGTGGTGCACCATTACTTCCCGTAGAGGTGCCGGGCAGTGGGGTGGATTACCAGACTCCTCAGGTGAATTCCTACGGCGAAGTTATTTCTTACTTTGACGGTTGGGAAAAACCGAAAACAGGGCAATACTACACAATCGGAAACTACCGGTACAAGGTGACGAAATCGACTGTGGCGGGAGGCTTCGTGGAATTGAACCGGGTAGTGAATCCCCGCCTTAAGACGGCAAACATTCCGGTTTATGTCACCATTAACGGATTTCACTATTTAGTGGACCGAGTAGGTAATCAGGCATTTTATAAACATAAAAAAATAAAAAGCATTGCTGGCGGCGACAATGTCAAAACAATTGGAAAATATGCTTTTGCCGCCTGCCCCAAACTGGAGAAGGTAACTTTGGGCAAAAAGGTAGTCTCTCTGGGCAAATATGCTTTTTATAAAGATGGAAAACTGGCGACTCTGACCGTGAAATCTTCGAAACTCAAAAAGGTGGGCAAAAATGCCTTGAAGAAAACAGCAGATGGGATTATGATTAAGGTGCCGTCAAAATGTAGAAAGAGTTACCGCAAGGTATTTGCGAAAAAAGGACAGAAACGAGGTAAAATAAAGTGAGAAACGAAGAAATATACCCTTATATAGACCATACACTATTGAAACCCACGGCTACCTGGGAGCAGATTGAAACGCTGTGCCAGGAGGCACTGACTTACCACACAGCATCGGTGTGTATTCCTCCCAGTTATGTCAAACGGGTGCGGGAAGCCTTTGCAGATTTGAATATATGTACCGTAATCGGATTCCCCAATGGATACCAGACTACCGAGGTAAAGGAATTTGAGACGAAGCAGGCCATTGCCCAGGGGGCAGATGAGATTGACATGGTGATTAATCAGGGAGATGTAAAGGACGGCAATTTTGTCAAAGTGAAAGAGGAGATTGAACGTCTGAAACAGGCATGTGGCAGTAAGATTTTAAAAGTGATTATTGAGACCTGTAATCTGACAGAAGGTGAAAAGATTGCCATGTGTCAGGTTGTGACGGAGGCAGGTGCAGATTACATTAAGACCAGTACCGGATTTGGCGCGGCAGGAGCCACTTTTGAAGATATCCGTCTGTTCGCAGATATGATTGGAGAAGGCGTCAAAATGAAGGCAGCAGGCGGTGTGTCCAGTAAAGAAGATTTAGAGACGTTTATTTCCCTGGGCTGTGCACGTATCGGAACATCCTCCGCGGTTCGGCTGCTGACAGCGCAGAACGATTAAATAAAAATGTATAACCCCCTTGATTTTTGGAAAGAATATCCATGACAAATATGGATGACTGCCAGAATAAGGGGGTTTTTTATGAAAAAAAGAGTAATCATCTATTCGCTGGTATTGGTCTGGGTGGCGGTTTTGCTACAACTTGTTGTGGTGGCAGGAATGCGCAGTGATGACAAAATTATGGAAGCGTTTCAGGCTGGGAATTCTGTGCCTGTAAAAAGTACACTCACCATAACCGGGACTTATGGAAAATATTTAATTGCTGCCGAGGAGCAGAAGGAACTTCTGGATTATATCGCAAAGGGGATGGACATTTCCCGGTATGATTTTACATCCGAACCGGTGGCTTCCATCAGCAGTGAGAATTCTCAGGCTAAAACCTGTATTCAGCTGCAAAAGGATGCATCGGGACAAAAGGAAACCGTCATCACGAAGATTGAACTGACGGATTCCATTGATTCAATTATTGCTTTGAAAGAGAAGGCGAGCCGAATCTACTCCCAACTGGACATGAAGCCGGATTGTTTCATCAGTATGCAGGGGACTTATGCAGGAGAACTGGACAAAGGGCGTAAGGAGCAGATGAAGGAAACGATTTTCAAAGTTTTGGAAAGCCGGGATGTGGAAAAACAGAAGGTAAGTGGAGCGGATATATACTATGGATTTACACAGAGATTAGATATGTATCAAATAGTAAACGGCAAAAAGGTAAATACCCAGTTGATTTATACCTATGATGAAAAGGCGAATGAGACCAGTTTGTATTTGGCGGTTCCCTATTACAATCAGGATTTTTAAAAGGGCGGGCACCCGCTCTTTTCTTTTGCATACTATAATAAAAAAAGATGCATGCCGATGCATCAAAGGAGTTCGTATGCAGGAAGAACTGCTGTTTTTGACGAGTTTTGAAGCGAATGAAGAGGAACGGGCGCTGGATTATATCCGCATGAAACATTTTTACCCGGAAGAAGTAGGAAAATACAGTGAAGTCGTGGAGCAGGAGTGTGACAAACTGGAATATGACGGTTCTGCCATGTATGCCCAAGTAGTAGACCGAAACGCTCTGGAGCGGATTGCAAACCGGATTACAGACCAGTGTCTCTCCGATGAGAGCGTGTTCGGAAGAAAAACCTGTCCGCCGGAAAAACCCTGCAGGGATACGGTTTACCCTATTGTTTTAACACTGCTCTGTAATGAAATGTATGTGAGACGTTGCAGAAAATGCCGCCGGGACAGAATGTTTTGCAATAATTGAGAAAAGGGCTTGTGCTTTTATTCATCATTCATTAAAATAGAAACGGTGAGAGAAAAAGAAAAGCAATGAAAATCGCGGGAAGATAGAGAAAGTGAGATAACATGGAAAAATTGATTAAGATATTAGACCAATATCTAACAATAGATTGTAAACAAGTAGTAATCAGTAATCCCCGGAAGACGGGAAGTGTAACTAAGATTACGATTCGACCGGTTCTGATTCGGGATACTCTGTGTTACCAGGTAACTTCCTATGTAGGTAACCAGGTTCTGCATGAGAATTTAAGTAAGGAAGTCATTATTGGGGAGAAAATTGAGGAATGGATGAAGCAGTTTAAGCAGTTGCAGTTGATTCACAAGGAGGAAACGGTAACTGCACTGGTGAATAAAAAGGGAGGGGTTTCCCTTTCCCGTAAGCGGGTGAAAACTGCGGTTCCGGTCTCTTTGGACCACAATCGCAGCAAGCGCTATATCATTGAGGAAGGAACCCCGGTTCCCTTTCTGGTAGATTTAGGGGTTATGACAAAGGAAGGCAGGATTGTACAAAAACGGTATGACAAATTTCGACAAATAAACCGCTTTTTGGAATTTGTCCGGGACGTGGAACCGGAACTCCCCAAGGAACGTCCCTGTACGATTATTGATTTTGGTTGCGGAAAGTCCTACTTAACCTTTGCTATGTACTATTACTTTAAGGTGCTGTGCAAGCGGGAAGTGCAGATGATTGGACTGGATTTAAAGGAAGACGTGATGAGGCACTGCAATGCGCTGGCAGAAAAATATGGGTATGACAATCTTGCCTTTTACACCGGAGATATTCGGGATTATGACGGGGTGGAGAAGGTGGATATGGTAGTTACGCTTCATGCCTGTGACACGGCTACTGATTATGCCCTGCACAAAGCGGTGGGGTGGGGAGCAAAGGTAATTTTGAGTGTGCCCTGTTGCCAGCATGAATTGAATGGGGTGCTGCACAATGACATTTTGCAACCCATGCTTTCCTACGGTATTTTAAAGGAGCGGTTTGCCGCTTTGGCGACGGATGCCATGCGGGCACAACTGCTCACTGGGTTGGGATATGAAACACAGATTCTGGAATTTATTGATATGGAACATACTCCTAAAAATCTGCTGATTCGGGGAGTAAAAAGGGACAAGTTGAGTTCAGACAAGAAAACCGGACAGTATGAGAGATTTCGGGATTTTCTGGGGAGTGAACTGACGCTGGAGCGTTTGTTAAAGGAGGAACCGGTATGCGAAATATAGTAATTCAAACGATTGTATTTCTGGTTTGCTTTTTTGGCGGGATTTTTGTGATTAATCTGTGCATGAACTCAAATGCAGGGGATTATACATCGGAGATGGACCAGGCTACATTGCCACTGGTGTATACAAGGGTGGAAGGAGAGAAAATCAATTGTCTGAGAGGGTATACTTCGGACATTGACGCTTCTCTTTTACGGGATTCTGTGACTCCGTTGGAAGGAACGGAAACTGTAAAACTGCTGATTGACACAGACGAGCAGGAAATCTCCGATTTGCATTATGAGGTGCGTAGTTCTGACGCGTCTTCCCTGGTGGAGGATGGGGACATTACCGATTTTAAAAAGGACAAGCATGGGGATTTGCAGACCGAGATTGCAGTGCGCATGCAACTCAAGGAGGGACAGGACTATATTTTGAAACTGGTGCTTTCCGGAGAGGGTGGTGTGGATACCACATATTACACCCGCATTGTATTTGGACAAAATATGCATGTGAAAGAGCAGTTAGATTTTGTTAAAAATTTTAATCAGGTGGTATTTGATAAAAATGACGCAGAGAGCATCCAGCAGTATTTGGAGTGTGATCCCGCAAAGACGAGTAACAACCTGGGATTGGTTACGATTACTTCCAGTTTTGAGGCGATTACATTTGCAGATATGAAGCCTCAGAAGGTAGCGGAACCGATACCGACGATTACCGATATTGACGGGGATATTGCCTGCGTGCAGATGCGCTATGTGGTCAACGCAGAAAGTACCGGTGAAAACACAGAGTATTATGATGTGGTGGAGGATTATAAGGTGCGCTACACCGACACCCGGATGTACCTTTTGAGTTACAACCGTACGATGGAGTCAATCTACGACAAAGTATTTACCAGCACATCAAATAACAGTTTGAAACTGGGAATTACTACAGATTCAGAAGTTCCCTATTTGGTGAGTGAGGATTGCAAACTGGCGGCTTTTGTAAAAAACAGGGAGTTGTACTGTTATGATTACCAGAACACCCAGATTACCCGGGTATTCAGTTTCCGCCAGGAGAACGTGGCAGATGTGAGAGATGGCTACAACCAGCACAATATTAAATTGATTCATATGGATGCGGAGGGGAATCTGGCATTTGCGGTGTATGGGTATATGAACCGTGGACGGCATGAGGGTCAGAATGGAATTTTATTCTACCGTTACAAAAAAGAAGAAAACCAGATTGAGGAGATTGCCTTTATTCCTTCCTCTCAACCCTATTCAGCACTGGCGGAGGATATCGGTCAGGTGGCTTATATGAACGGAGATGATGAAATCTTTTTGACATTAGAAGGAGAATTGTACCATGTGGATGTCAAAAAGAATGAGATTGAGACAATTATGAGTAATGTTACCGGTGATACTGTGGTGTCTTCTGCCGATTTTCATTTGATTGCTTCTCTGGCGGATACAGACATTTCCATAAATCACAGCATTACTGTGCGGAATCTGGAAACCGGGGAGGAACAGGTGGTGGATGCCGCGGCAGGGGAAGTGCTGCGCGTGATTGGCTTTGTGGATGATGATCTGGTATATGGCAAAGTAAAAGAACGTGATATTGTCAAACGGGATTCCCAAACGACAGTTTATCCAATGTATGAGATTGAGATTATGGACAAGGATGGCAATGTAGTAAAAAATTATAAGCCTTCCGGTGCCAAAAAATTTGTATTGTCTGCTTCGGTTAACCACAATCTGGTGGAAATGAATCTGGCACGGTACAATGGGGATACTTTCCAGGAAAAGGGAAGTGATTATATTATGAGCAGTGATGAGGAAGATGGAAGCAGTGTGATTCTGGATTATACCTATAACAGTGTCCGGTATAAAGAATTGAATCTGGTGTTCCCGAATTATATTTACCTGAATGCGGTTCCGGAATTAACGGTGACAAAAGAAACCCGGATGGATGGTAACCGGACAGTGGAAATTCAGGGAGAGAGCGGGATTTTAAGATATTTTGTCTATATGAACGGAACGATATCCGATTCCTACAATGATGTGAGTACCGCCATTGCAAAAGCCGATGAGCAGAGTGGTGGAGTGGTGAACAGCAAGCATAAGACAGTTTGGGAAAAGTCCGGTATTCAGGAGTATGCTACAGTCGGGGATGATGTTGCTACGGTTCGCGCCAGCAAGAAAAAGGATTCTAAAGAAGCCTGTGTTGCCATGATACTGAGTTATGAGGAGAAGGATACCGCCTTGACGGAATTGATAGAGCAGAAGAAAGATGCAGACGAACTGCTGGAAGCATATTTGCAAAAAGATGGTGTAAATCTGACGGGATGTACGCTGGATGAAGTGATGTATTATATTTGTCAAGGGCATCCGGTAATTGCGAAAAATAAAGAAGGATACTATGTGCTTTTGACCAGTTTTAACAGTTCTCTATTGAAATATACCGACCCGGTAACGGGAGAAGTGGAACGCAAGAGTTTCGATACAATGCGTCAGGAGTTTAAAGATGCTGGAAATGTTTTCTACAGTTATTTAAAATAAGTAGCATTTTAAAGAAAAATATAATATAATTAAGATACTATGGAAAACGGAGGAATGGAGATGAAGGTACGTTTTAGAGCAGAATTTGCGAGAGACTGGGTTATGACTCGTGAATTGACGATGGGAAAGAATCCCATTAACCATTTGCGGGAGTGTGTGCAGAAGATTATTGGTGCAGAGGGGAAGATTAAGACGCTGGATTCAGGTTATACTGATTGTAACCTGATGCTGTTCATGGATAGTACCACCTTTGAAGGATTTGAAATCCGGCTGTGGCAGACTCTGGAAGATGAGTTTCAGATTGGAAAGGGTTCCAAAGAGGCAGTCATCAGTTATGAGAAGATTCTGGATGCCGAGGAGGCAGAGGAAGCGAAGAAAGCGCAGATGCTGGCTGCAATTAAGCCTAAGGTAGATAGTTTGCTCAGCGCGGGAGCCTACAAGCAAATGCTGGAAGAGATCCGGATTGTGGCACCGCAGATTACCCAACTGGGGGTACAGCGGGTATTTAACGCCAAGGCATATCTGTTTTCTGTGGATGACGGATGTGGGTTGTCTACCTATTTGAGTATTCTGGCGAATCTGGTGAGCAGCCTGGGGTTGTTCGAATTCGCGGATGAGGCAAAGGTTATTGAGACAGTAGTAGAAAAGAACGACAAGGACCCGTGGCTGCAGTACAATGCCATTGGCAAGTTCAAGAATAAATTAATCAGTTTTGACGTGAGCCAGTGGGTAGACAGTCTGGATGACCCGGGATTTAAGCGGCTGTTACGCAAGTTGCGCAGTCTTCAGAAGGATTACATATATGTGTTCCGCGTGCCCTATATGGAAGAACCGGCTTTGGGACGTGTGTACCAGACCATCAGTGATGCGCTGTATACGGAAGAAGTTGTATTTCCGCCTTTTACTTATAAGGAATATTTTGAGTATGTTGCCAACCCTTTGGCAAAATATGGATTTCAGGTAGCGGATGATGCGAAGGATGAGTTCAATAAGAAGGTTCTGGAGGAGAAGAGTAAGGGAGATTTTTATGGACTCCGGAGTATGCGTAAGATTGCCTATGAGATGATGTACCGGAAGATGCTGAAGAACGCCCGCAATGGCGTTACCGATATGGTGATTCACGGTGATGATTTGACTGGTTGGGCAGAGTAGTTAGGAAGTGAAAGCATTGAGAGAACAATATGAAAAAGTGCTGGATATGGACTCGGAGCGTCTTCGCGTCCGGTTGCAGGATGCCGTATTGGAGGATACCAAGGAGAATGCAAAAGCACAGTGGGAGCGGGGCATATATATGGGGAAAATTGCAGCGAAGAAGTTTTACCTGCTATATAAACCGCCTTATATGAAGAATATTAGTTTTATGACTGTGTTACGGGGAGACTTGTCCCCGACGGAAGATGGAAAGACGCGACTTCGGTACCGATTTTGTAAGTTCCGGGGAGCGATTCTGTTGTCCAGTATAATACTGATTGCCATTACTGTATTGGCAGTGTATGCCTTTGTGAGCAACGAATTTAATCTGGCTGGAGATGCCTGTATTTTGGGTTTCTGGGTAGTCGGGGTAGTGCTTTATGCGGTTTCCATGGTTTCTTCAAAGGCATCCCGGGACCGGTTGATTACATTTATAGAACAGTTGGCAAGTTAAATTAGTTGGTGCATAATTAATTATAAAAAAATCGTTGCAGACTCTATGGTCTACAGCGATTTTCTTTTTATATGATATTTTTACAGATTCTATTTTATTTTTGTAGAGATAGAAATAGAAAAACCACTCTATTAGCGGGGGGAGAGTGGTCTTTCATCTATCTAATAGGGAGCAAATATCTTTAGAAACATAGCGATATCTAAAGAATATTTGTCGTGATTAGCAAATATTTAACTTTTCGATGGATTCATTATAACATAGAGTATTTTATATTTCAAGTGAAAATTCAAAAAAAGTATATTAAAAATTTCTGAATTTCACAAATAAATGGGATATTTCCATTGACTGGGGACTATATGTTGTGGTAGAACATAATAAGGGGAACTTTGCATAATAGAGGATAGAAAGATTTAAGAGGTGACATAATGACTAAGAAAAAAAAGAAAAAGTTCTGGCTTTTAACAAGAGTATTCCAGAGCTTTTTTATTGTTGTGTTCATGGCCTGCATGATTGTTGCTGTAGGCATTTACATGAAATATGGAAAGACTGTGCTGACGCTGTACTCTACTGCGCAGAAGATTGTAGAAGAGTCCTCTGAGAAGGATTTTAAGGCGACGGAGACAAGTCTTGTATATGACGGAAGCGGCGATTTGATGAAGACGCTGAAAGGAGAAAAGGATTTATATTACCTGGATTTCTCCAGCATTCCAGAAGATGTAAAGAATGCCTTGATTTGTATTGAGGACAAGAAGTTTTACCAGCATAATGGTATTGATGTGAAGCGTATTGCCGGTTCTCTTCTGGTGAATCTGAAGGCGGGGGGCATTTCCCAGGGTGGTTCTACGATTACGCAGCAGTTGGCTAGAAGTGTTTATTTGAATAATGACGTCACATATACCCGTAAGATTAAAGAGGTTTTCATTTCCATTGGACTGGAAAAGAAATATGGAAAAGACCAGATTCTGGAGTATTATATTAACAATATTTATTTTGGTAATGGATATTATGGAATTCAAGCGGCAGCCAATGGATATTTCCGCAAGAGTGTGAGTTCCCTGAGTTTGTCCCAAATTGCGTTTTTATGCGCAATTCCGAATGGTCCTTCCATGTATGACCCCTATCAGCATAAAGAGGATACTCTGAAACGGCGGGATTTGATTCTGAAAGAGATGAAGGAAGATGGTGCGATTACAGAGGAGCAGTACGAGGAAGCAATAAATGAAAAAATAAAAGTAAAGAAACCGAAAAAAACTAAAATCAGTAGTGTGGATTCTTTTGTTATGGACAGCGCCACGAAAGCATTGATGAAAAAGCAAGGGTTTGAATTCCGTTACAGTTTTGATTCGGATGAGGATAAAAAAAGGTATGATAAGGAATACAATACTGCCTATGACCAGTGTGAGGCCACATTGTATACAGGTGGTTACCGTATTTATACCTCAATTGACCAGGAAAAGCAGAAAATGTTGCAGGCTGCAGTGGATGATACTCTGACTAATTATACGGATGTAGATGAGGAAACAAAAATGTATAAGTTGCAGGCATCTGCTACCTGTATTGACAACAGCAGTGGACGGGTTGTGGCAATTGTAGGTGGAAGAAGTCAGGACGATGTGGAAGGATATTCTTTAAATCGAGCTTTTCAGAGTTACCGGCAGCCGGGTAGTTCGATTAAGCCGCTAATTGTATATGCTCCGGCATTGGAGCGGGGATATACTCCGGATTCCATTGTTTCTGATACGAAACTAGATGAAAAAGATGCTCCGAAGAATTCCGATGGAGTGTATATGGGGCGGATTACATTGCGTAAAGCGGTGGAAAAATCGAGAAACGTAGTAGCATGGCGTTTGTTTAAAGAGTTGACCCCTCAGGTAGGATTGAGTTACCTAAAATCCATGCATTATTCTAATATTGTAAGTTCCGATTATGTATTGGCGGCATCTGTAGGTGGTCTCACTTATGGAACCAATACGAAAGAAATGGCATCCGGCTATGCAACGCTGGCGAATAATGGTGTGTATCGGGAGCCTACTTGTATTGTTTCCATTACTGATTCTGACGGGGAGATTATTGTTTCGGATGAGGTAGAGGAAACACAAATTTATGAAGAAAATGCCGACCTGATGATGGTGGATGTCATGAAGGGGGTATTGAAATACGGAACCGGAGCCGGTCTGGCTTTAAGTGGAAATATGCCTTGTGCGGGTAAAACAGGAACGACAGATGATAATAAGGATGGCTGGTTCTGTGGATTTTCCAAGTATTATACTACTTCGGTATGGGTAGGATACGATACACCACAGCGGCTTACAGGATTGTTTGGAGGAACTTATCCGGGTAAAATCTGGAAGATTTACATGGAACAGATACATCAGGGACTGGCACCTCAGGATTGGGAAAAATACACAGTCAATGGTAAGAAGAAAGACTCCACTGAAGAAAACGATGGAACGACAGAAGAGAAGACGACGGAGAAGGTTACCGAAGAGGTAACTACGGAAGCCGATACGGAGACTCCGGTTGCAACAGAGGCACCGCTTGTTACCGAAGCGCCAGTAACAGAAGCCCCGGTAACAGAGGCACCGGCAACCCAGGAACCAGTAACGGAGGCACCGGCAACTCAGGCACCAGTTACAGAGACTACGGTACAGTAGTAGAAGTATGCAAAAATACCAGTACATTATGTAGTACTGGTATTTTTGTTTTTTATAGTAAGGAAAAGAGGCATCAAATTATAATATGACGCTTCTTCGTTGAGGGTATCAAAAGGCAAAGCAAAAGACATTATCTTTTGTTATTCTAAATTCAAAATCTTTAAACTTAGTTGTTGTCCTACTTAAATTAGAATTATCGGATATGGCATATTTGCTAATGGTAAATCCATCACAGTCTTGTTGAGAGATTAGAGTTTTTTCGGTTGTTTTCATAAAAGACCACCTTTCAAAATATTACTACAACTGTAGTCGTATTTTATCATTATCAATCGATACTGTCAATAGTAAATATATTCTTGAATTGTTATATAAAGTATGATATTATTGATTTGACTACAACTGTAGTAGAATCAATTGAGCAGAGATGTTCGATTATAGAAAGGATGTTTAATCAAATGAAAGTTCATCAATCAGAATGGAATGTTTTGGAAGTGCTTTGGGATAATGGAGATTTGACTGCTGGTGCTATTTCAAAAATTTTAAAAGAAAAAATAGGATGGAGCAGGAATACTACTTATACAATAATCAATCGTTGTATAAAGAAGGGATTTATTGAACGCATTGAGCCACATTTTCAGTGTAAACCGTTAATTTCAAAACAAGATGTAAAGTGTGCAAATGCAAATGAAATTGTAGAGCAACAATTTGGTGGCTCTCTTTCTTTGTTTGTTTCCTATTTTTTAAAAAGCAGAGATTTGAATTCGGATGAAATAAATGAATTGAGTAAGTTAGTTCAGGACTTGAAGGAGGATTGTGATAGTGACAATTAATTTTATGTTAATAATTACTTCAAGTGTTGCTATTATGTTTATACTTTTTTGTCGTACTTTTTTTATGAAGTATATTTCAAGAGAGTTGATATACAATCTATGGAAATTTATTGTCATTCAGTTTTTTCCAATAATAATTCCAATTTCTTGCCATTTCTTATGCTATACTAGCGAGCGGGGTGCTGTTTTACTGAAAAATAGGCAAGTGGGTTATATCAATATAGGATATTTTTTAATTATGGTTTTACTTCTTTTAGGGGGGATTTTCAATTATATAATGACTTGTATGGAATTGAGAAAGTTAGAGCAATCTATCATACCGAATGAAGTTGAGCAATGTCGTAGAGTGTTGAGTAACTATTATAAAAGTAAAAAATTTCAAATTGTTGTTACTTCAAGACTCTCTCAGCCCTTCAGTTTTGGAGTTTTTCGTAAGAAGATTATAATTCCACATTCCTGCATGGTGGACAAACAATATTTGGAATGTATACTATTACATGAAATGGTTCATAGTCAACGTAATGATTGTTTGTGGAAAATATTAGCCTTTATAGTTTGCTGCGTGTACTGGTTTAATCCTCTGTGTTGGATACTGTTTTGTGTAATGGATGAGGATTGCGAATTATCCTGTGACAATATTGCCATTCAATATATGGGAGAAGATAAAAGAAATATATATTTAGATACGCTGCTTTCAATACCTACAGTTAATAAAAAATCTGCCCATTTCATGTCTGCAATGGGCAGAAATTTTAATATAATCAAAAGGAGGATGAGGAATATAATGATGAATAAAAAGAAAAATGCTGTAATTAGAAATGTTATTTTATGTCTCATTGTTGCTGTTTGCATCATAGGGCATTTAAAATTTGAAAGTAAGGGTGCTATGGCGTCAACAGTCGGTGCCAGTACGTTAAAAGACGTAACAACCGAGTGTCAGGATATGACAGCAACCAATCCCTATGACACAATTACAAAAACAGAGTATAACATTCCTAAAAACAGCAATATAACAACATATGAAACAGAGGATGCCAGTTCAACTATAATTACAAAAACAGAGTATGATACTCCACGAAATAAATAAAACATAGTAGTTCTATTTATTATTTTACTTTGATTCGTTTTACGGTGGAATATTTTCCAGCATTTCCGTTTTTGTCTACAGCAGTGACCTTAAAGTAAAATACTTTTCCGGACACCATCTTTTTCGAAAATGTCACTTTTATTTTTGAGGTACTTACAAGGGCTTTATAAGGGCCCTTTTTCTTTTTGCTGTAATAAATTTTATATTTTTTTGCATTTTTCACTTTTTTCCAGGAAAGGGTTACTTTGCCTTTCTTTTTGGAACTTCCTTTTAATTTTGTCGGTGCTGCCAGCTTTTTGGCGGTAGAGGAAACTGCTGTTGTGGAAGTAGCAGAAACTTCTGAACTGCTCGGTGTATTTTTGTCATTCTGGCTGCTAGTGGAAGTAGCAGAGGATTGAGAACTGCTCTGGCTGCTGGTAGTAGTGGCAGGTGCTTGAGAACTGCTCTGACTACTGGTGGTAGTGGCAGAGGAATTGTCCTGACTGCTCTGATTGCTGGTCGTAGAAGCCTCAGAAGTTTCAGAACCAGTCTCCTGGCTATCTCCGTATACAATGCCCTGACCATATGTGGTCATATACACTCTGCCGAATACACGACGGTCACCCAACAGCATTTTGCCATTACCAACACCACCAAACTGGGTGCTGGAATCGTTGATTCTAACCCAACTTGTGCCTGCATCTGTGGAGCGGAACAGTCCGGTGACACCGGAGATGGTTCCCCAAACATACATAGCAGGGAAAGAGCATCCGGAGGCTGCCTTGCCAAAGCCGACTGCTTCGCAGTTTCCGACTGCATCGATTAGTGTATTCGTGCCCGTTTCAATATCATAGTAGGAGAGTGATTGGTCACTCCATTGTCCGTTTGCTTCATAGACCAATCCCCGGACTCCGGGAACTACGGTCATACGGTTTACCCGGCTGGTATCGCTGGAGGTAATTTTGTTAAAAGAACTGCCTTGATTCAAACTGTAGTACAATCCCTCCTGGGAAGAGACATAGACGAGGTTGTTGTCTACTGTGTCGGTCATAACTCTTGCCCCGTACAGAGTGGAGCCACTGACCGTCTGGCTGGAAACACTACCAAAGGTGTCTGCAGTTTTGTCGTAAGGGAAACAATACAAAGTTTGTCCTACATTTTCGGTATAACGATCTGCTGTAGCGGTAGGAAGCCAGTATATTATAGAGCCATCGGCGGAAATCGCGCAACTTCCCCGCTCCCCATAAGAGGAGGCGCCTGGAACATCTTTCCAAGTGGTGCCGTTGTCGGTGGAATATTGCAGAGGCGACACGCTGGTGCCACTGGTGGTGTCGGTCTCGCCACAGGTAACCAGAAGATTGGAGTCATTTTCGCAGACCGCAATTCCGGTTTTGTCGATAGCGACGCCTTTGGTTCCTATGGTGACACTATCTTTTACAGAAGTACCAAGACGTTTCGAAGGAGCCGTTGTAATATCTTCGTGGCAAAAACCGCCGGCATCATAAGCAACGCTGGCGAGGACGGTGTTTCCGTCTTTGGGTGCGACCAGGTCCAGAGGAACGATTTCTTCCATGCCTTGTGTGTAGAAAGTGGCGTATACTTTGCCGTCATCATCAAAGAGACTGCTGAGCATATAAGTACCGTTTCCTGAGGTGAGGATGGCTTTTGAAGTGTCATTGGGTAAAAAGGTAACGTCACCAGACCAGTGAGGTTTTTCATCGGATACCCAATCCTTGCCTCCGGTTTTTAAAACAATCCGTTCTGCTTTATTTACATTTGTCCAGGTAGAGCCACCATCGGTTGAGGTGAAGACAGCAGTTCCCCAGTCCTCTCCGTAAGGCTGGGTAGTATTTTCGTTCCAGTATAAATCCTCATAGGTATTTAACGTGGATACAATCATTCTGCCACTGCCGGAAGCGTCGATGCTGATACCGCTGAGAGGGTAATTCTTTGTGCCGTTTGTGCTGTCTGTATAGGAGACGTTAATCTTTTGAAAAGTATCGTTGGAAAAGTCCAGAACTCCCAGAAAACCTTCGCTGGGACGGCTTTCAAAATCGGTATTGGCAAAGGTGATGTAAGCCTTTCCATCAAAAATAGCATAGCGCTGGGGGTAAGCTCCGTCACAGACCGTAGTGGAAAGAGTTTGCCAAGTGGTGCCGGAGCCGCTGTATTTGTAAAACTGGCTGCTGGGTTTCCAGTCCGCAATGTATAAGGAAGAAGTGCCGTTGACGGGATGGCTGCTGTCCAGCATAACCATGCAGGTACCCACTTTCCCTGTGGAACTGTCATACTCCCGAATCTGTGTCCAGGTGCTGCCGGAATCAGTGGATTTATAGACGCCTTGCTGTCTGGTGGCGCAGTACAGCGTAGTAGGGCAAAGGGGGTCTACTGCCAGTCGTTCTCCTACATTTCGCGCGGTTCCGTTTCCGTAGGATTGAAAGGGCAGTTCAATATAGGTAAAAGTGGCACCGCCATCTGTGGAGCGCATGAGCAGAGAGGGCTCTGTAGAAGTGTAGGTATAACCACAGAAAATATATACTTTGTTGGCGTCGCTGGGGTCTACCGCAATGGAATCTACTCCCAGACCACCGTAGTATTTCTGAGACAATCCATTGCTCAAAGGGGTCCACTTTCCCGTAGTGGTATCCAGACGGTATGCTCCTCCCACATCTGTACGGGCATAAAAAATATTGTCCTCACAGGTGGGAATCACGCCAGTGACAAAGCCACCACCGCCAATATTTACTGAATCCCAACGATAGGAGGCGGTGTTTGCTGTGGAACTGGTGGTAGCGATGGTGCATTCCAGGGAACTTGCCACTGTGTAGAGTGTAAACAGGATGGCGAGAGCCATTGCTACTATTTTGTAGTGCTGTTTCATAATCATTCTCCTTCCCTCATTTCCTGATTACAGGAATATATGGTTATAAAAACCGCACCAGACAAAGTCTGACTGGTGCGGTGAAAATTCTCGGTAACAACTGCTTATTTGCCACGTTTTTTATTATATTCTTCAATGCGCGCCTGAATCCGTTCGGTGGGACTTAACAGATTGCTGATGGAAGCGTCATGGTTCAAGTTGTCAATGATTAAAGCAATGTATTTGCTTAAATCGGAACTTACATACCAGTCGCGCTGTAATAATTCCGGTGTCTGGTAGGTAAGGTTAGTAGTGATGACTTTTTCAATAATGCCGTCTTCGTGACATTTGTCGAAGGCATCCAATCCATTGGTAAATAATCCAAAGGTGGAAATGGCAAATACTCGTTTTGCCTTTCTGCGTTTTAATTCCTTTGCGACATCCATCATGCTCTCGCCAGAGGAAATCATGTCGTCGATGATAATGACGTCTTTTCCCTCTACGGAATCACCCAGAAATTCATGTGCCACAATCGGATTGCGTCCATTTACCACCCTTGTATAGTCGCGGCGTTTGTAGAACATTCCCACATCTACACCAATAACGCTGGCAAAGTAAATGGCGCGGTTCATCGCTCCTTCGTCCGGGCTGATGACCATCATGTGGTCTTTGTCAAAATCTAAATCCGGGGTAGAACGCAACAGTGCTTTTACAAACTGGTAAGTGGGCATGATGCTCTCAAAACCTTCCCGGGGAATGGCATTCTGCACTCTGGGGTCATGGGCATCAAAGGTAATGATGTTGTCCACACCCATAGCAGTAAGTTCCTGCAGGGCAATAGCACAGTCCAGAGACTCTCTTGTAGAGCGCTTGTGCTGACGGCTTTCATACAGGAAAGGCATAATTACAGTAATCTTTCGCGGTTTTCCGGCAGCGGCGGCAATAATACGCTTTAAGTCTGCATAGTGGTCATCCGGAGACATGTGGTTTGTTTGTCCACAAAGGGAGTATTCAATGCTGTAGTTACCTACATCCACCAGAATATAAAGATCCCCGCCGCGGACGGATTCCTTGATGATGCCTTTTGCCTCACCGGAACCAAAGCGAGGGCAGGAGGCATTCAGCAGGTAGGTGTCCCGCTCGTACCCGTGAAAAGCGACCGTCGATTTGTTCTCGTTCTGACGCTCTTTTCTCCACTGTACCAGGTAGTTGTCTACCTTCTGTCCTAATTCCTTGCAGCTTTCCATGGCTACTAACTGCAGGGTTCCAACGGGGATAGTTTGCAAATGAGTATCTTGTGGCATTTTATTTTCCTCCATAACGTGATGTAATGTAATAATGAAAGTACAAATATATTCAGGTGATTGCGAAAATTACAACACCGCCAGATGTCAGGTGAGTTGCGCAACCTCCTATATAATATATCAATAAAAAGGGATGTCAAGGGCTTTTTAACCATTTATTCCCTTTTTTAGACGAATGTCCTTGCCAAATACCGGAAGCACATGGTATTGTTCCATAATTCGGGACGCCACCCGCTTGCTGTAATTCTCTTCCAACTGTTTCATGCTGAGGTTGGTAGAAATAATGGTGCTTTTTTGTTCCAGATGGCGTTGGTTCAGACAGTTAAACAGAGCGGAACCGACAAAGCCATTGTTGACTTCTGTGCCAAGGTCGTCAATAATTAAAAGTTCGCTCTCTGTGAGGAACTGGTAACGCTCTTCGGACTCCTTTTGGGAATCTCTGTGAAACGTATGGTCCGCCAGAATCTCAAAAAACCGGGTGGCAGACAGGTAAGTAACCATATGACTGGCATGAAGCAGTTCTCCGGCAATACAGTTGGTAAGAAAGGTCTTCCCTACACCGGTAGTACCGTGAATCAACAGATTTGTGCCGTTGGGAAAATCTGTGACAAATTGTCTGGCGGTTTCGTATACAGTACGAATATTCTCCCGGGGAGACACCGGGTAAGGGGGTGTTACCTCATCGCTGTAAAGAGAAAAATCAAAGGTTTCAAAATTCTCTCGTTCCATCTGTTGGCGAATCGGAGAATGGCGGAACAATAAATCTGCTTTCCACTGCCAAAAGCAACTACAGCGGTCTCCGTTGTAATAACCCATGTCATGGCATTTCGGACAGGTATAAATCTCTTCCAGGTAATCTCCGGGGTAACCCAGTTCTGTCAGCAATTGGCTTCGCTGTCTCTGTAACTTCTCCCATTCCTGCTGGTAGGCTGTTTCGTCCCACTCCTGTCCGGACAACTTGCTGCGACCACGGGCGATGGAGAGTTCTTTTTGTTGCAAATCCAGTGCTTTCAGCGCGGGGCATTTTTCATATACTTGAGCAATGCGTTCTTTTCGAAGCAAAAGATTCTCATATCTTCGCTTTTCGTAAAGTTCCTTTAGGGAAGGCTCCATATTCATGTCAATTCTCCTTCTGTGCAGGCAGTGGCTGTGCTACTTTGGGCAGCAGTGCATCGTAATCCACATCCTCGCCCTGTTCAAAATTGTGGAACGCATTTTTAACAGGGGTAGTTGTTTTGATAGTGGATTTGTGGGGATGGTTCTTACGGTACTGGGCATCTGCCTGTTCCAGTTGTTCCAATGTGGTAATCCCCAGTTTGTGCCAGTTCTCCAGAATGGCAGAGGCGTAGTTCAGACTGTTCTCTCCGCCAGTACGCTTGTAGGAGCGGTTGCAGGCTTCTATGATTAAATCCTGGTTCATGCCGTACTGGGTTGTCCAAAGCCGTACATAATTACCTGCCTCCTCACCCCATGTAGTAAGTCCCAGAGCGCGCTTTACTCCACTGTTCAGTTTAGAAAAATTCTCTGTTATGCTGCGGGCTTCCTCCCGGGTCTGAATGTGGTGTTCATGCCAATTCAATGCCACCTTTTCCATGTACCGGAAACTTTTCTTGTTAATGGAAACGCAGTATTCAATGAGGTAGGAGATTAAATCTGCCGAAAAATCCAACTGGTCATGTATGTAATATAATGTAGAAAGATCTTTGGAGGACAATGTTTTGCCCAACAGAATCTCCGCCTCATAAGGCAAATGCTGCAAGTCCGTGGAATCAAAGGCACGGGTCAGCGTCTGCATGTCGTAAGACGGCTTTTTAGGGGGCATGGAAACAACGGCAGCGACCCGCTTCTCTGCTTCTCTGGAATTTTCAAGAGAAGGTTCTGCCGCATTGGTGGAAGGACCTTCCTTTGACTTCCGGGAAATAATACTGAATGTGGATGGTTCTTCAGTACTTTCCGCTTTAATAGGAAGCAGTTCAATAAATTCCAGATCGTTCAAAGCATTGCAATGGAGAACCAGAAGTTGTTGTTTCTGCCAATATTTTAATGCCCGTAAAATGTCGGACTCGGTATTATTCAACGCATCTGCCATATCGGCAATGGTTGGTGCTTGTCCACAGGACGCCATGCGAATTAAATATAAGTATACCTTGACAAATTCACCATTCGCTGGGGGCATATAATGGTCAATGAAGGTATTACTCACTGTCGTCGAGGTTGTGGAAAGCTGATTAGAAATCTTGATGGAAGTCATGGTTAACACACCTCTATATCCCGAAATTTTTTGACGTGTGCACATTATAGCACAGGAAAAAGCAAAAAGAAATAGTACATTTGTTCGAAAACGGGTTGTTTTCGAAAATGTGGAAAATGTTCATAATGTGCATAAAATTGACAAATAATTTACACGTAAACAAGAGGTAAAAAATAAGCCTTGAAATGTGGGAGTTGTTAAAATTTTCACGGGCATGTTATGTAAACTAAAAAATCCACATATTTACGAAAGAATACAGTTCATAAATATGTGGACAATGTTCATAACTATTTGTTGAGAAGTTCTTCGCCAATTAATACAACGTTTCCTGCCCCCATAGTTATCAACAAATCATTATCTTTGCAATTTGTTAATAAAAATTTTTCAATTTCTTCAAAAGAAGGAAAATAATGTACATCTACATTCATGTCAATCAGTAATTGTTCAATATCCCGGGAGGAAATTTCCCCGGTGTCTATCTCCCGGGCAGCATAAATATCTGCCAGAACAACGTGGTCTGCCAGGCTTAAAGCTTCCGCAAACTGGGGAAGGAAAGCCTTGGTGCGGGAATAAGTGTGAGGCTGGAAGACAACCCAGGTATCCCTGTGGGGGTATCGGGCAGCAGCGTGTAACGTAGCCTTAATTTCGGTTGGATGGTGGGCGTAATCGTCAATAACGGTGACATTGCCGATGCGTCCCTTATATTCAAACCGCCGCTTAGTTCCGGTGAATGACAGCAGTCCTGCCTGAATATCGGAATCGGTGATACCCAGTTCCCGGGCGATGATGATGGCGGCGATGGAATTGTAAATATTGTGGTCGCCGTTTACTGCCAGATCAATGTGCATTACAAGTTGGTCTTTGTAAAATAAATCGTACCGGGCGTTGCCTTGGGCATCGTATTCTATGTTGCCCGCAGTGTAATCGTTGTTTTCCTGGGTGCCAAAAGTAACTACGCGGCAGTCAAGTCCCTTTGTGATTTTTGTAACTTTGTCAATGTCGCCGTTGATGACTAACAACCCATCTTTTCCTATCAGAGAGGCAAAAGAACGGAAACTGTTGCGGATGTCATTAATATCCTGAAAGAAATCCAGATGGTCTTCTTCTATATTTAAGATGGCGGCAATGGTCGGGAAAAAGGACAGAAAACTGTTGGTGTATTCACATGCCTCTGTCAAAAATACGTCAGGACCACCAACCCGGATATTGCCACCGATGGCATCCAGAATGCCGCCGACGCTAATGGTTGGGTTGGTATGAGCTTTTAGCAAAATGTGGCTGAGCATAGAAGTGGTGGTGGTTTTGCCGTGGGTTCCGGAAATGCATATAGCCTGTTTGTAGTGCTTCATAATCTGTCCCAGAAGTTCTGCCCGGGACAACATTGGAATCTGAAATGCCATCGCCTGGGCAAATTCTGGATTGTCTTTGTGGATGGCAGCGGTGTAACATACCACATCAATATCTCTGGTAATGTTGTCTGCCTTCTGCCCGATGGCAATCGTAACGCCTCGGGAGCGCAGCGTATTTACAATGTCCGATTCCTGATTGTCGGAACCGCTCACAATATATCCTTTTTCCAGTAAAATCTCAGCGAGACCGCTCATACTGATACCGCCAATTCCAATAAAATGAATATGACAGGGATTGGTAAAGTCCATTTCGTACATAAATATAATCCTTCCGTTTCTTTGTAATTTTTATTACCTACAGTATACGCCAGAAAGGAGGAATGTTCAATGCATTTTCCCTGCACCTTTGGCATAAATTTCTATATGTAATAATAAATATTTTCCGGAAATGGGAAATTGTGTAATTTTTCAAAACAGAAATGACTAAAAGTCATTCTGTTTGGTCAGGTGAACGAAAATTTACATAAAAATAAAAAATATTTGTTCACATTTTACAAAAAGGATGATATACTTAGATATATAATGCGTGTAAAGGGGTGACAACATGATTAAAAAAGAAATGATAGCGATGCTATTAGCGGGCGGACAAGGCAGCAGACTGGGGGTTTTGACTTCTAAGGTGGCAAAGCCGGCTGTTTCTTTTGGTGGCAAGTATAAAATCATCGACTTCCCGCTGAGTAATTGTATTAATTCCGGGATTGATACGGTGGGCGTCCTTACACAATATCGGCCGTTGCGGTTAAACCAGCATATTGGAATTGGTATACCCTGGGATTTGGACCGGAACATTGGTGGCGTTACTGTGCTTCCACCATACGAGAAAAGTACCAATAGTGAGTGGTATACCGGAACTGCGAATGCCATATTCCAGAATCTGGAATATATGGACTATTATAACCCGGACTATGTACTGATTCTCTCCGGTGACCATATTTACAAGATGGACTATGAGGTTATGCTGGACTTTCATAAGACAAGGCATGCGGATGTAACGCTTGCTACCTTTAATGTTTCAGAAGAGGAAGCTTCCCGTTTTGGAGTGGTATTGACAGACGAGGAGGGACGGATTACAGAGTTTGAAGAGAAACCGGAACATCCTCGGAGTACGAAGGCTTCTATGGGTATTTACATATTTAACTGGCCGGTCTTAAAGGATGCTTTGCAACAACTTTCTGAGCAGCCGGCATGTGATTTTGGAAAACATATTATTCCTTACTGCCATAACAATGGCAAGAAGATTTGCGCCTACGAGTACAAGGGTTACTGGAAGGATGTGGGAACGCTGCATTCCTATTGGGAGGCCAATATGGAATTAATCGACATCATTCCGGAGTTCAATCTCTATGAGGAGTTCTGGAAGATTTATACGAAGAGCGATGTGATTCCTCCACAGTACATAGCGGATCATACGAAAGTAGAAGGAAGTATTATTGGAGAAGGCTCAGAAATTTATGGCTCGGTATACAATTCCGTAATCGGTACTGGTGTAACGATTGAGGAGGGAGCCGTAGTACGGGATTCCATTATTATGAACGGTACAACCATTGGCAAGGGATGTGAAGTCAACAAGGCGATTATTTCAGAGTATGTGGAACTGGGAGATTATGTGGTTCTGGGTACGTTTGACGAGCAGCCGAATAAGGTGGCTCCGCATATTTATGCAGGTGGACTTGCGACGATAGGAGAGCATTCTGTAATTCCACAAGGGGTACAGATTGGTAAAAACACTGCCATTTTTGGTGTGACAAAGCCAGAGGATTATACGGATGGCAAACTGGCAAGTGGAGAGACGTTAATAAAGGTAGGTGAATTGTCATGAGAGCGATAGGTATTATTCTGGCGGGAGGTAACAGCAACCGCATGAGGGAGCTTTCCAACAAGAGAGCGATTGCCGCAATGCCGGTGGCAGGCAGTTACCGGAGCATTGATTTTGCTTTGAGTAATATGACGAATTCCCATATTCAGAAAGTAGCGGTATTTACCCAGTACAATTCCCGTTCCTTGAACGAGCATTTAAGTTCCAGTAAATGGTGGGATTTTGGACGTAAGCAGGGTGGCTTATTTGTTTTTACTCCTACGATTACCAGTACCAATAGTTATTGGTATCAGGGAACGGCAGATGCATTGTACCAGAATCTGAATTTCCTTAAGGAAAGCCATGAACCCTATGTGGTTATTGCTTCCGGAGATGGTATTTATAAGATTGATTACAATAAGGTGTTGGAATACCATATTGAGAAGGGTGCAGATATTACCGTGGTTTGTAAAGACCTGACAAAGGAGCCGGACCAATTGGAACGGTTCGGTGTCGTTAAAACTGCAGAGGATGGAAGAATCCGGGAGTTTGAGGAAAAACCGCTGGTAGCGGATTCCACGATTGCTTCCATCGGTGTGTATGTTGTGCGTCGCAGACAGTTGATTGAATTGCTGGAAAACTGCGCTAAGGAAGAGCGGACCGATTTTGTCAAAGACATTTTAATCCGCCATAAGAATGTAAAGAAGATATATGCATATATGATGGACTCTTATTGGAGTAACATCAGCGATGTGGATGCTTACTATAAAACCAATATGGATTTCCTCAATAAGGATATCCGCAATTATTTCTTTAAGCAGTATCCGGACATTTATTCCAAGGTGGATGACCTTCCACCAGCTAAGTACAACAAAGGTTCTGAGGTGAAAAACAGCCTGATTTCATCTGGCTGCATCATTAACGGAACCGTAGAGAACTCTGTTTTGTTTAAGGAGGTCTTTGTGGGAAATAATTGTGTCATTAAGAATTCTATTATTCTCAATGATGTATATATTGGCGATAATGTTCACATTGAGAATTGTATTGTGGAAAGCAGGGATACGATTCGTGCCAATTCTACACATATTGGTGAAAATGGTAAAATTAAAATCGTAGTCGAAAAGAATTCGCGTTATATTTTGTAGGATGAAGATATATATGTAAAGAACAACTTTAATATACCTAAGGCAAGGGGGTCTTGAACATGCAGATAACAGATGTTCGCATTCGTAAAGTTGCAAAAGAAGGGAAAATGAAGGCGGTAGTGTCCATTACCCTGGATGATGAATTTGTGGTACATGACATTAAGGTAATTGAGGGCGAGAAAGGTCTTTTTATTGCCATGCCCAGTCGCAAATCCAGTGATGGTGAATACCGTGACATTGCGCATCCCATTAATTCCAATACCCGGGAGAATATTCAGCAGTTGATTCTGGGCAAGTACCAGGAAATGCTGGAGTCTGAGGTAGAGGAAGAGACAGCGCAGGCGTGGTAATGAAATTGTGTGGAAGAAGATGTCGGGTACAAAAAACAGGAGTCGCGTAACTCCTGTTTTTTAGATAAATGCAAAATTTACAGTTCAAAATACGTTAATTTTGACGGAAAGAAGGAAAACATATGAAGATACGCAAGAAATTAGTAACCGCCAGCATTTTAGTGCTATTGGTGATATCCCTTACTGGATGTAGTGCCGGTACTTCCGGGAAAAAGGGAGAGGATTGGGCAGTGGATCCGGTTTCCGGGCTGGCAGGTAAGGTAAAATCGTTCAAAGTAACCTCGGAATCCGTGGGAGAGGATGGTGTGCTGGATACGGCATGCTGTTATACCGATGCGGCCCCGAAGGGAGAGAACCAGTCACCCCAGCTTTCCTGGGAAATGGTGTCGGATGCGACTTGTTATACGGTTTACATGTATGATGCCGATGCGCAGAATTTTTTGCATTGGCGGGTAGCAGATTTGACCGAGACCAGTATGAAACAGGGCGCTATGCATATGCTTCCCATGTATATGGGGCCATTCCCTCCGGAGGGAACGCATCACTACCAGATTACAGTATATGCCTTGAAGACGGCACCGCAGTTGTATGAGGGGAAAGTAGGAAAACGGGGAAATGTGGAAGAAATTGAAGAATACATGGATGTGGTAGATGGGAAATCCGGTAATGTTGTAGGTGTAGGTATTCTCAACTGTACGGTGACCAGAGGAAAATAAAAACACAGATAGAAATAAATACATAGGTAAAATAAAAATTAAGGCTTTTTGTTTGGGATGAAAAATTCGTCCAGAATAAAAAGCCTTTTTCTTGACAAAAAAGAAAAGCCGTGGTAAATTAGTTCACAAACAAACAGTTCACTAATGAACAGTTCGCAAATGAACAGATAGGCGGTGGATACAAATGGATGAATTTGAGTCTTTGTTTATGGGGCAACAGATGAAAAAACTATGTGAATTGCAGTATGAGGAATTGATGAAGAAGTACTCGCTGCGTCAGATTGAACTGGAAATCTTATATTTTCTTGGAAAGTCCAGTGCTCTGCGAGTGGCGAAGGAGATTGTAGATAACTGGAATGTGTCGAAAGCGCATGTATCGAAATCTATCGAACATTTGCGGGAAGGGGGTTACCTGAATGTGACCAAGTCGCAGGAAGATTACCGTCTGACACATTTGGAAATCACGGAGAAAGGGAAGTCCCTGGTGCGGGAGATTGCCCGGTGTAAGAACAATGTTTCGCATATTCTTTATAAGGGAGTGACCCGGGAGGAAAAAGAAGTTCTGTTGCAGGTGGCAGTGAAAATGAAAACAAACATCAGCATGGAGTTGAGAAAATAAAATAAATGGAGGAATGGACATGGAAGAAAGACAGAAATCAGAATTGCAGGAAAGCGAATATTTAGATCAGCGCCAACAGGAGTTATGTAAAAAGTATACCGACATTTGTAGAAAAAGAGATTACATTACGCCGGAATTATTTGAAGAGTATGGAGTGAAACGGGGATTGCGGGATAAAAACGGAAATGGCGTACTCTCCGGTCTCACAAATATTTCCCGGATTGAAGCCTTTACAATGGAGAATGGAAAAAAGGTGCCCTGTGACGGAAAATTGTGGTACCGGGGTTACGATGTGATGGAACTGGTGCGGGGATTTTCCGGTAAACGTTATGGTTTTGAGGAAATTGCCTATTTGCTTTTGTTTGGAGAATTACCTAGCCGGGAAGAATTGAAAAATTTTGTGGAGGTATTAGCAGCAAGCCGCACCCTTCCTACCAATTTTACCCGGGATGTCATTATGAAGGCACCCAGCAAGGACTTAATGAATTCCATAACCCGGAGTGTACTGACACTGGGTTCTTATGATGAAAATCTCAGCGACAATTCTCTGGAAAATGTGCTTCGACAGTGCATTTCTTTGATTAGTGAACTGCCCATGCTGGCAGTGTATGGATACCACGCTTACAATCATTATGAACAGGATGAGAGTTTCTATATTCACCGTCCGGAACCGGGATTGTCTACCGCAGAAAATATTTTGCTGATGCTGCGTCCGGATAAAAAGTATAGTCCTTTGGAGGCGAAGGTACTGGACATTGCTCTGGTGCTTCACATGGAGCATGGCGGTGGAAACAATTCTACCTTTACGACACGGGTGGTTACCTCTGCGGGTTCTGACACCTATTCTGTTGTAGCTGCTGCTCTTTCTTCTCTGAAAGGACCAAAGCATGGTGGAGCCAACATCAAGGTTGTGGAAATGATGGATGACATTCGCAGCAAGGTTTCTGACTGGAGTGATGAAGATGAGGTAAAAGCCTATCTGGAGCGATTGGTGGATAAAAAGGAGTTTGACCATAAAGGACTGATTTATGGCATGGGGCATGCGGTATATTCCCTGTCAGACCCTCGGGCACAGGTGTTTAAGGCTTTTGTAGAGCAGTTGGCAAAGGAAAAAGGCAGAGAAAAGGATTTTGCACTTTACTCCATGATTGAGCGGCTGGCACCTCAGGTAATAGCAGAGAAACGTCATATTTATAAAGGAGTCAGTGCAAATGTTGATTTTTACAGCGGATTTGTGTATAGTATGTTAGACATCCCTTTGGAATTGTACACGCCCATTTTTGCTATGGCGAGAATTGTGGGCTGGAGTGCACACAGGATGGAGGAACTGGTAAATGTAGATAAAATCATGCGTCCGGCGTATAAGAGTATTATGCAGGAACGGGAGTATGTGGGAATTGACGACAGATAGAGAAGGGAAGAGAGTGGGATGAGGAACGCGACCCGGCGAATATTTTGCTTTGTGATGGTAACTATATTTCTGGCTATGGGAGGGACGAAGACAAGAGGGGCGTCCTATGAGGATTATGATAACGAGACCCGGGGCTGGGGGTTGATGACGAACACGTCCCATGAAGTACCAATCAATGCCGGCAGTGAAGTGTTTGCTGACAGACGGGCTTATTACTATGTAAATACCCAGGAGAAAAATATATATTTAACTTTTGACTGCGGTTATGAGAACGGCTATACTGGGAAAATTTTGGATGTTTTAAAGGCAGAAGGGGTGAAGGCGCTGTTTTTTGTAACAAAGCCTTATATTGCTGACAATGTAGATTTGGTCAAGCGGATGAAACGGGAAGGTCATCTGGTGGGAAACCACACCTGTCGACATTTGTCCACTCCTTCTTTGAGTCCCAAAGAGATTTCCCAGGAACTTGCCGATTGTGCTGCCTACATGAGAGAAAAGACGGGTTACTCCATGGACCGGTATTTCCGACCACCTATGGGGGAATGGAGCCCGCGCACACTGAAAGTAGTGCAGGACCTGGGTTATACGACGGTATTTTGGAGTATGGCGTTTATGGATTATGATGTAAACCAGCAGCCTGGAGCGGACGCCATTAAGAAACAATTTTTGGATTATTACCACAATGGTGCGATTCCGCTGCTTCATGTCATATCCGAATCGGATACAGAGGCGTTGGGCTCCATTATTCAGGAGATGAAGAAAAAGGGGTATTCTTTCCATACCCTATGTGAATTGGCACAAAAGGAGCAGGAACATAGGCTGATTCTGGCTCCCAGAACGTCAGCCAGTAATCCGGTACAGGCATGGGTTCAGGGGAAAAAAGGTGATGACAATGTGAGAATCCTGTATTACAGGAGGAATGGAGAAGTGCTGTCAGAGGAACCCCGGGAACCGGGCGTATACTATGTACGGGCCTTTGTAGGGGGAAATAGTGAGTACCGTCCATGGGTGTCTGCGATGAAAAAGTTTACTATTTGTCGAACCCGCAGGCATTCTTCCGAATAAACTATGATAAGGAAGAATAAGGGGCTATCAGCATGGAGAAAATGAGATTTGAAAAATATCATGGTCTCGGAAATGATTACCTTGTTTATGATTGTTATAAAAATGTTACCCAGTTGGATTCCGGCAAGGTCCAAAGAATTTGTGAGCGGCATTATGGTTTCGGTTCAGATGGGATTCTCTCTGGTCCCGGCTGGGGAAAGAAAGTTTGGAAAAAAGATAGCAATGAGGTGTTGGAAGAACGGTTTGGAGTTACTATCTGGAATCCTGATGGCAGCCAGGCGGAGAAGAGTGGAAATGGCGTGCAGATTTTTGCCAGATATTTAAAAGACTCCGGGTATGTAACAGGAAATTCCTGTGTGGTGGAGATGATGGGAGGAGAGGTACAGGTGGATTATTTAAACCCATCCGGTTCCTCAATTCGTACGTCTATGGGCACACTGGCATTTGATGCCAAAAGCATAGGGGCGGTTCATGTTCCGGATGGCTATGGGGAAGAAATGGTGGAAGTCCCTCTGGTGTTTGACGGAGAAATCATCAAGTGCAGTTGCGTTTCAGTGGGAAATCCTCACTGTGTCGTTGCTGCCCCGGAACTGTCCAGAGAACGGGTTTGTCAGTTGGGGAAAGCGGCAGAACAGTCCCCTTATTTTTCGAAACGAATCAATATGAATCTGGTGCGGGTAGTAGACCGCCAACATATGGAAATGGAGATTTATGAAAGAGGGGCGGGGTATACGCTGGCTTCCGGAACCAGTTGCTGTGCGGCAGCGGGAGTTATGTATCGGATTGGAAAAGTGGATTCCCGGGTTCTGGTAAGTATGCCGGGAGGAACGCTGGAAGTAGAAATGACACCAGAGGGATTGGTCTATCTGACAGGAGAAGTACAGAAGGTGGGTACGATGATACTGACGCCTTCTTTTTTGGAAAAATAGGTAGAGGAGAGGGCACATGAAGATTCGTTGTAAATGTTGTAACAAACGGTTTGATTATGAAATGCACAGTGGCATCTGTCCGAAATGCGGAGAGTATTATCGTACAGAGGAGCCGGAGACAGATGCAGCAAAGATGGAAGAATGGCGGGGGTTTCCTCAGGAGAAAAGGGAGGAGAAGAAACCGGAGGAAATACATAGGGATTTCACAGAAAAATCTGGGAAAAGAAAACGAAGAAGTAAAGTCTACTATATGGTTACGGTGATTTTACTGTTGGTGATTGTACTGTCGGCATTGGTTCCCATCATTGGGGTAAAAGAAAAGCAAAAGCAGCAATACGAGAAAATGAGCGTGCAGCAGTTGCCTGAGGCGGTGCAATGTTCGGTAGGGGAAAGTTTTACCTATGAAGGCGAGGAGGACACTTATGATATTTCTATTACCGGAGCGGTTGTGGACAACAATACGGGATTGTCGATTCCGGAGGGATATGAAGCGGTAGCTGTGTCCTATTCCATTTTTCCACAAAGCGAGAAGAATTCTGTGGCGCAGGAGGAACTGGAAGAAATCGAAGAGGAAAACTGGCAAATTTTTGATATTCACATGACTTGTTACCTGATGACAAAAAGTGGTGCAATTCTGATGCCGGTACGGGAGTATAAATTGAGAGAGGCAAAGGGACTGGACTATGAACAAGAGAGAAAACTGGGAATGGAAGAAACATTGTGTTACCGCCAGGGGCTGATTTATTATTTAGTGAAAAAAGATGATGTAGCTGGTTTGTGGGTAGGCAGTTTTGATTATGATGAGAAGGAATATAGTATGACAACTCTGCGGGAGAATATTCAGGTGAACGGATTGGAGGTGTCACGGTAATGCATCTTTTTAGTGAAGTGATTTCTCTGTTCATTCGTTTTTTTGTCTGGATTTTTCGAAAAATGGGAATTAATGGAATTCTGGTGCTGCTACTGTTAATTGAACTGCCTGTAGTAAGTGTATATTATTCAGATGAATCGAAGCATGGCACAAGCAGGCAGAACTACAAATTGGCAGAAGCGGTTTCCATGGAGGAAATTTCCATAGACGACCCCCGAATTACAGAGAATGGTGTGTCTCTTAAAATAGATATGAAGTATTACCTTGCGACGATAAAAGTAGAGAATTATTATAGCAGTGATGTGAGATATATGTCCATTGAGGCAAAAAATCAAGCGGAAGAGCGGGTAAGTGTCTGGCCGGTAAGTTATTATGGAGAATTGAAATATGATTATATTCAGGACGGGCTGTCGATTCCGGCGGGCAGTAGCCGGGACATGCAATATATTGTAGGAATACCGGAAGAAGAGGTGAAAGATACCAGTTCCATTTGTTTTTATGAGTGGGTGTATGAGGAGTATGGCAAAGAGCCCACGAATCAGGTAACGGTGCCTATGCCATAGCGGGATTTGTATCGTGTTGCAAAAAACTATTGACGTTTTTTAGAGGTTGGTGGTATGATGAAAGAAACGAAGGCGTTTTGCGAGAGCAGGATGCCTTTTTTTTATTTCATAAATACAGGTAGGATGAAAGGAGGAAGGTGTATCCGGCGATGAATCCTTTTGGGATTGATTCCATTACCCGGGGAATTCCGGCGTTTGATCTGGATATGAACCGTATTTTTCCCGGCAGTGAAGACGGTGATATGAATGAATATTTAGCGGCGGAAATTATGAGAGACATGGAAGGGGCAGAACTTTGTGTGGATATCCATGCCAGCAATATTTTTCTGACGGAGGTGCCACAGATTCGAATCAATGAACTGCACCGGGACTGGCTGGTACCTATTGCTAAAAAATCTAACGTGGATTTTATTTGGGTACATGGCGCGGCAACGGTGCTGGAATCTACTTTTGCCTTCAGTTTAAATAGCCGCGGGATTGCAACTCTGGTGGTAGAGATGGGCGTAGGAATGCGCATTACAAAAGAGTATGGCGACCAGTTGGTAGATGGAATTTTTGCCATGATGGAAGAACTGGGAATCTGGGAGGGACCGGTTTCCGAAGTGCGCACACCAGTGATTTCCTATGATGAAGAAGGGTATGATGTGTATTATTTGAATGCTCCTGTATCCGGGATTTATGTAAAAGACAGAATGCATGGAACGCTGGTAAAAGAAGGAGACCATATTGGTTCTATCGTAAATCCTTTGACCGGAAAACTTCTTGCGGATATTAAGTCTCCGGCAGATGGCTGGCTTTTTACTACTCGGGAATACCCGGTTGTGGAGGAAGGCTCTTTGATGGGGCGGGTTCTGAAACAGGAAGTGTATAATCGAAGTCAGGAGGGCAGATAATATGGAACAGAATACCGTGTTTGAAATCAAAGCATTGTATCGGGATGATTACCGTGTCACCGGATATACGTTTGGCAGTGGAGAGAAATCGTTATGTGTGATGGGAAGTATGCGGGGAAATGAATTTCAGCAGATTTATGTCTGCTCCCAGTTGATTCGCAAACTACAGGAACTGGAAAAAAAGGGAAGAATATTAGATGGACATCAAATATTGGTGATTCCCTGTGGGAATCCGTATTCCGTAAATATCAAAAAGCGTTTCTGGAGTATTGACAACACGGACATTAACCGGATGTATCCGGGGTATGACCTGGGAGAGACGACCCAGCGTATTGCGGCAGGAATTTTTGAGACGGTGAAACAGTACCGTTATGGAATTCAGTTTGCCTCTTTTTATATGCCGGGCAACTTTGTGCCCCAGGTGCGGATGATGAAAACTGGAAATGAAAACGTAGAACTGGCAAAGCAGTTTGGATTGCCTTATGTGGTTTTGCACCATCCCCGGCCTTTTGATACGGCAACGTTGAATTATAACTGGCAGATGTGGAATACGGATGCTTTTTCCATATATACTTCCAGCACGAAGGATGTGGACAAAGTCAGTGCCCGGCAGGCGGTGGCAGCGATTCTTAATTTTATGTCCAAGCAGGAAATCATCCGCTACAAAGGTTATGAAGGCTATATTTCCAGAGTGGTGGAGAGTACGGAGTTTGTAAATGTGCGAACCGGTTGTGCCGGATTTTTTGAAGGACAGGTAAGCGTGGGAGAAAAGGTGGAACCGGGACAGGTTCTGGCAAGAATTATGGACCCTTACCTGGGGGTTCAGAAGCAGGAGATTACGGCACCCGTGGAGGGAACGGTAGCGTTTGCCCACAATGAAACGATGGCATACCAGAATACGGCTGTCTTCAAACTGATTCCTGAAGAGGAATGAATAAGGACAATGGATTATATAGAGTGAGAGGCTTCCTTCGGGAAGCTTCTTTTTTATTTTATTGACCGTTTTTGTTTTTGAATTGTATAGTAAGTGAAAGGAGGGAAAAATGTGGTTCAGAAATTGAGTACTCAGGAATTTGAAGAAAGTTATTATAACTATAAGGATTTGTTGTTTCGTATAGCATTTACTTATTTAAAAACACGGGAAAATACGGAAGACATTTTGCAGGAAGTATTTGCCAAATTATTGTATGAGTCTCCAGAGTTTGCCAGTGAGGAACATAAAAAGCGCTGGTTGATTCGGGTTACTGTAAATCTTTGCAAAAATGAGTTAAAGCAGTATTGGAATCGGAATTGCATCGGTATTGAGGCCGCGGATTATGAACAGATGCATCTTGACCGACGGGAAGAAACGCTTTTGGATGAAGTGCTGGCACTGCCGGAAAAATGTAAGGCACCAATGATTTTGTATTACTATGAAGGATATCATGTCCGGGAGATTGCAGAAATATTAAATTGTGGAGAGTCGGCAGTAAAAATGCGATTAAAAAAAGGCAGAGAACTGTTGAAACTGGAGTTGGAGAATGGAGGAATGGATTATGAGATTAGAAGAATATCAAACATTGTATGATAAAATGGAAACCAGATCAGAATTTGATGAGCAGATTCTTGCTATGACAAAGGAACCAAGAAATGGAAGAAAAAGAGCAGGATATAAGACGGGTTGGAGAAAGTTAGCGTATGTGGCAGCGGCACTAGCATTATTTGCGGGAGTGTATCAGATTCCAGCGGTTTCGGCTGAGGTTCGGGGGCTGGTGAAACAATTTACTAGTCAGATTACGATTACTCTGGGTGGTAAGGATGAGGCAAAACCACAAAATGTAGAAATGACAGGGGAATATATCAAAATATGTAAAGATGCCAGTAAAGAAGATAGGAAATATGATACTTTGGCAGATGTGGAACAAGAATTGGGAATCTCTCTTTTGCAATCTTCTCAGGCCTATGAAAAGGGAAGTAATTTAGTTCGATATAATCCCCATATATCGAAAAATGGAAATCTTTATGGAGCATTATTGGTGGATGATTTTTATGTGATGGGGGATTTGCAAAATGTAGAACTGGAGAGTACCCCGGAAGTTACTACAAATAATAGTTGTATTTATGATTGTGGGGAACAGTACCAGTCTCCGATTGGGGTTAACATTGTTATTCGTACAGATGAAAATAAAGAGGATGCTTATATTGACCATGAAATTGAGTATGCCGGACGAAAAATGGATTTGACAGAGGATGAAAACATTTCTGATGTGGAATTGTATCCATTAAAACATCTGGGAGTAAAAGCAGTTTTGTATACGTTTCCGACAGATGGCGTAGCAAATGCGGTAGAGCGTAGTAATCAACAGGTGACAGAGTACAATTATGCTACGTTTGTTTATGAGGGAATTGAGTATATCTATTATGGAGCTGTGTCCCGCGATACAATGAAGGAATTTTTAAATACATTAAAATAGAAAATACAGAAGGAAAAAAGAAAAGTAGAGAATAAAACCGCTTGTTGGTAATCGGCGAAAAATTGCTGATTTTTGACAGGCGGTTTTTGCGTGCATGTTTAATTGAAATTTGTGCATATTGTATTGACTAATGGTTTGGTGGTGGTATACTAAAAAAAACAACTATAGGAGGGTTATACAATGCTTAAAAGAAAAGACAAGAAGAATGCGAAACAAAACGATTGGCACAGAGCAGCGGTAATGCTTCTCGTGTGCAGTCTTCTGCTGTCCTTGGTGCCGGAGGTAATGGCGAAAAAGAAAACCTCGGGGAATTTCTATGATACGAAGTGGAGTTATAATACGAAGAGAAAAACGCTAACCTTGAGTTGTAAGGGAAGAATGGATGATGAGTATAGCAGTTATAATGGAGGTTATTGGGCATGGCATGAATGGAGTGATGATATACAAAAGGCAGTAGTAAAGGAGGGAGTCACTTACCTTGGAGAAGGAACCTTTCATTATTGTCGGAAATTAAAGCAGGTGACTCTTCCCAAAAGTTTAAAGGAAATTGGAACAGACGCTTTTATGAGTTCAGGTATTTCTGAAATTACTTTACCAAATCAGTTAAAAAAAATAAGCGAATATGCTTTTTGGGATAGTGAGTTAAAAGAAATTAAAATTTCTAAGAATGTAACACAAATAGGAAGATATGCATTTTGGAATTGCAAAAAGTTGGAAAAAGTAACCCTCTCCCCAAATTTGAAAAAAATAAGTCAAGCTATGTTTTGTCAGTGTGTAAAGTTAAAAACCATAACCCTGCCCAAAAACATAACCAGAATTGAAAATGGAGCATTTTATGAATCCGGCTTAACCAACATCACCATTCCGAAAAAAGTAACAACCATAGAAAAGGAAGTTTTCTATCACTGTACCTCTCTGAAGAAGGTAACTTTTGAGACACAGAAGTTGAAGACCATATCCTCCT
>JAQXNR010000033.1 GCA_029098105.1 Lachnospiraceae bacterium | reverse complement strand
ATAAACGTAATCTCATAACAACATATCATATTTTTGTGAAAATCTCAAGAAATCTTGGATTCCTTACTTTTGATTTTTGTAAAACTGTGCTAAAATCCCATCTTTGACAGTTGATTAAAGTATAACAGCTCGCAATCCTTGTATTTCCAAGGGTTGCGAACTGTTTTTGTTTCGTTTTAAAATATGGTATTTTATTCTCGGCCTTTACTTTTTTTCTGAATTGTTTTCATATCCTTTTTAGTGATAAATTCGTAATCTGTTTGAAAGTTGCATATTTCATGCAGTTTATCTGTAAGCTTATTTCGCTTGTATAGTGGTATGAAACCCTGTTCCTGAACACATGCAAAGTTCATACTCTTCAATGTAGACAAAATTGTATCACAAGTATAAGAGTTGCCAAGAGCTTTTTCCAGATATCGGTAAATAACTAACGAAATAAAGCAGGTTAAAAAGTGGGCTTTTATACGTGTTTCATTCTGTAAGAATATTGGGCGTGCTTCGAAGTCTGTTTTCATAATCCGGAAGCATTCTTCAATTTCCCATCTTCCTTCGCTAACCTTCAAAATATCACTTACTTCATCATCCAATAAATCTGTTGAAATAGCGTACAGTCCGTCATAAAGGGTTTCGTTCCGTATCTTTTCTTCATCCAGATAGTTATGTATTTGAGCGACTTCACCGTCTGTGGTAGCAGCAACTTTTCCAATAAATCTTGCAGGGTCATTTGGATTTTTACGTTCTTTCTTAACACTGCCTGAATCGAGCATCTTCTGTGCTCTGTCTATCTGCTTATCCCGTATAGTCTTCTGATAACGTGCATACTTTGGAGAGTATGTGACAATCAAACGCTGATGAAGTTTATGCGGGGTATAAGGTTCTTCTTTGTAATAAAGACCGGTATCATCATCTGAAAGAGTGGTGATGTCTATATCCTTACCATCAGAAACTCTTTTGAAACCCCATGGATTTAATGCCCATTCTTTATCTTCAGCTTTCAGTTTTTTGATAGATTGAGTGACGATAAATGCACGTTCCCCCATATGGTTATAATTTCTGATTTTTTCGGAACCAAGACCTGCATCGCTACAGTATATAAATTTTTGGCATTCGAATTCAGAAAGTACTTTTTCTTCCAATGGCTTTAGAGAAGTCTGTTCATTTGCGTTCCCTGGGAAGAGTGAAAAAGCCAGGGGGATTCCATCGCCATCCATGAACATACCCATTTGGATAATCGGGTTAGGACGATGTTCCTTAGATTTTCCATATTTCTTGCCACCATCTTCCTGCTCAATTTCAAAGTAATAATTCGTGCAGTCATAGTATAGGATTTTATCGTTTCTGTTTCCTAGTAAATGGCTGTTTTTATAAAGCTCAGCCTGAATGAAATCACATTCATTTCCTAAAACATCCAAAGCCCTGTAAACATCATGTAACTGGTAAGATGGTTTTTCAAGAAATTCAGATGCAACTGCATAACTTGAACGCTTGCTGGAAGGTTCTAGAATTCTGGCATAAATCATATCAGATAGAATCGCATTAATATCGTATTTGAACTTATATTTATCTCTTAGTTTTCTACAAACCTTATCCATATGAAGCCGATAGTAAAATGACTGGAGGAATAAATAGCCGCCACGGTGTAAAACATGCTGTTCATAATGAATCTGTCTGTCAGCATGGAATGTAATCTGAATGGATTTACTTTTTTGTTCTTCCTTATATTTTAGTGTTTCTATTCTTGCTTCCTCACGAGCCCATGCCATAACATCATCACGGGTTGGACCGTGTTCAGGTAAAAGTTCTTTTAAAGTTCCAAGTTTTCGGACAATAACCGAAGTGCTGACACCTTTATCATTGATGTAACCTTTAGAAATATAAAATGACTCAGCATTCTTTGATTTTGATGTAGTAACCCGCATAGAAAACGCCTCCTTTGCTATATTTTACCATACATTGCAATAAAATACAATGGTGTAAAACAAAAAAGTTGACATAAAAAAAGCAGGTTTTATGCGACCTGCAAGTGCTTTTTCAAATATTTAACTGTCAAACTTCCGATTTGATTATTGGAGCTAAGGATCAGATAAGACATATAAAGATATTGTGGTATTGAATGATAATTCAGGTAAATAAAACTTGATTTTAGATTGAGGTGACAATTTTATAAATTATGTAAAAAAAATATTGATTTTTTCAGAATAACTACCTATAATGTAGGTGAGAAAAGAAATTTGCTCGATTTAAGTGCGTTGCTACTTTGAGTGCAAACCTTTAATTTAAGTGTTTCGCAGTTTAAAATGCGAATTGTTAATTTTCAGGGAGATAAGCATCTTATCTCCCTGTTTTTCTAGTTTGCCCAGCATGGGTGTAACCTAATTAACGCAAGTCTGTAAAATGTCCTGATTTGGAGAAAGAATATGAAACGCATTAGTTTACATGATATTGAGTCGCAATATAAGATACAACAGTATAGAGATTTATATGACAGAGTAATGGTTCTTATCGATGCAGAAAAGATTAAACCGGTAAAAGCAGCTGGAAAGAATGGAAAGAAACCGGCATTATATAATGAATACTGGGTTCTGGAACAACAGGAAGATAATACGGTTTATATTGAAGAATTATCTTATTTGTTTGTGCCAATGATTTCTACACATTATTATTTACATCATATTAAGCAGTATCGTGAAGACAGAGAATGGTTATTGCTTCTGAATCAATATCTGAAAACAAATCGTAACGCATTGCAGATTCCCAAATCTATGAATGAGCGAAGTTTTGAAATATGGCATCGTGAGAAATTTTTAAAAGAAGAGCAGGGGAAGAAAATATTAAAGAGATGTGGAATTCCTTTAGAAACATTAAATTTATATGAAACAACGGAACCCTTGGCCTATTATGTACATACTAGAGAGATACCACAGAATTTGTTGATAACAGAAAATAAAGACACCTTTTACAGTATGCGCAGGCATTTATTGTCCGGTGAAGATTCCATATTAGGCTTGAAGATAGGAACGCTGATTTATGGAGCAGGGAAAGGAATTTTCCGTTCTTTTCAGGACTTTTCACTGTGTGCAGAGCCATATATGAGAGAGAAAGCCAACGTAATTTATTATTTTGGAGATTTGGATTATGAAGGAATTGCAATTTATGAAAGACTGGCGGCAGCATTTGATACAGAATGTAAAATAACTCCTTTTACAGAAGGATATTTGGAAATGATGAAGAAGGCGATGGAGATAGGAGAAAAACAACTTCCCGCTATGAAAAAGGGGCAGACTCAGAAGATTGGAACCGGTTTTTGGAATGTATTTTCAAAGGAGAGTGTAGACGAAATGAAGAAATTGCTTCAAAAAGGCAGATATATACCACAGGAGATACTTACCATAGAAGATTTCCAGAAAGGAATTTAATCAATGCAATATGAGTTTTTAAAACAGTTTCCAAAGCGTATGAAACATGTAGGGATGTATGGACTCTTGATGACCAATAGTTTACAAAAGCAGATTTGGAAGAACTATGGATTCCTGAAAATGGATGAACAATTGAATATAATTTTTGCGCTGTTGTTATATATTATGGAGCAGTCATTAAAGGAAGAGAATTGTACTTTGGATGATATCGGAGCATTTCTTGATCACCTGAATACAACCTATTTTTTCAAGAATATGTCTTATGATGATTGTAAAATACTTGGGGATTATATTATTAATGTGGTTCTATCCAATGAAGGTAAGGCGATGTATTTTGATGGATATGATTTTGAGCAGAGAGCCTACAAAATAATGAATATCAGTTACATTGCAAATAAGGTTATTTATGTGGATTCTGAAGTGAAACGTACCTCCTATTATCTGACCGACGATGGATATAATCTTCTTCTTTCCACTTTGGAAATAGAAAATAACATGAAACTTACCATTCATGAAATGATATTTAAAATGCACTTGGAAAAACAAAGTTATGATAAAGCGGTGGATGAGATAAAGAATGTATTCAATTTACTGCGGATTCAATTACAGAAAATACAGGAGGCAATGCTGCGGGTTCGGCGCAATGCGTTGAATTATTCTGTTGCAGATTATAGAGAACTATTGGAAGGGGATATAGATACCATTGATGTTACGAATCAAAAATTCAAGAGTTATCGCGAAACGGTAAAGAAGCGGGCACGAGAATTGGAAGAGCAAAATATCAATGTAAAGAAATTGTCCGATGAAGATGAAGAGAAACTCAATAACCTTAAAATTATTGAGAGTTACTTAAACCGAGGAATTGATGAACATCAAAAGATTCTGAATTCTCATTTCGATTTAAAAATTTTATATGAAAAGGAATTGGAACTTTTGGCACAGATGTCATTGATACAGCGGTTTTCACTGAGAACGGAATTATATGATAAATTGCTGGCTGACAGTAGTGGATTACAACGGTTGGATGTCTTTTTTAGACCATTATTTCACAAAGAACCGGATAAAATCTATAATTTGAATAAAACATTAGAATTACAACGTCCAATTCGCAAAAAGACGCTGGACGAGGAAGAAGAAATTTTAGAGTTTGATGAAAAGGAGTGGCAGGAAGATATTGCCAGAAAACAGAGAGAAAAACTTATAAAGTATGAGCAAAGTTTAACGCTAATTCTCGACATTGCAGTTGAAAAGGAAAGGGTTACTTTGGAAGAACTTCGGAACTTGGTAAGTGAGCAGACGGAGTTGCAGAAGATACTCATTCCGAATGTTGATATTTTTAAGGAAATTATGGTTGAACTGATTAAGAGTAAAGAGATTGATCTGGCAGTTCTACGGAAAGAAAAAAGTGAGTATATTGTGGAGGATACGCTGGATTTTCAGTTGAATGATATGATATTAAGTATCGTGGATAAGGACGATAGAAAGAGAACGATTACCAGGATATATATTTATCGAACAGAGGACAAGAATGGTGTAAAGTTTACAAATGTCTGTGACGAACAAGGGGGTTACAGAACCATACTTTGTTCCAATGTAGAGATTCGGGTTGAAATGTAGATAAGAGAAAGGTACGGTTAGTGATATGGCATATGAAATGGGAGAAATACAACTAAGTCAGCAGATTTTTTATTATCTGCTTAAAAACCATGAGTTAAGAGAACAGGATGAACAACGGCTGTACCGGGCTTATACAGAAGAGGAACCGGTTCAGAATCTGGTGAAATCACAGGCCGAAGAGGCAGAAAGTACAGTGGAACGGTATGGAGATGTCATTTATCTGATACCCAAGGAAGAGAATGTTTTTTTGGGTTTCTCAAAGGCGGAATTGAAAAAGCGGCTTTGTAAATCAACCGGAACAGATAAAGATTTCTATTTGTCTCAGTTTGTCATATTAACGCTTATGGTAGAATTCTACGATGGACAGGGCAGCAGTAGTAAGTCAAGAGAATACATTCGGGTGGGGGAATTACAGAACTGTATTTCTGATAGACTGAAAGAAGGAGTAGAGAACACGACAGAAGAGGAAGAAGAGCAAAAGGGAATCGCATTCCGGAATATGTTGGAGGCGTATGAAGCGTTACGCTCTGATGATAAGGGAACAAGACAAAGAACAACGAAGGAGGGATTTCTCCATACAATTTTTAACTTTTTAGAAGAACAGGGATTAATTGATTACGTGATAGAGGACGAGATGATAAAAACTACCAAAAAGTTGGATAACCTTATGGATTGGAATCTCTTGAATCAGAATAATTATCAGAGGATAAGAAAGGTGCTGGGAGAATGAGTAAAATAAATGCAGTTCGTTTGATTAATTTGAATTATAATAATAACTCCATACGTGTCAGCGATGAAACATTTCAAATGGGAGGGGAAAGTACATTACTTTCTCTTCGAAACGGAGGAGGAAAGTCGGTTTTAGTGCAGATGATAACAGCACCATTTGTGCATAAGCAATACCGCAAAACAAAGGACAGACCTTTTGAAAGTTATTTTACTACGTCAAAACCGACTTTTATAATGGTTGAATGGGTGCTGGATCAAGGGGCAGGATATTGTCTTACGGGGATGATGGTAAGAAAAAACCAGGCGCCAGAGGAACAATCTTCTGAGCCTTTGGAAATCATACAATTTATCAGTGAATATCCGTCGCGCTGTGAAAATGATATTTACAATATTCCTGTTGTGGAAAAGTCAAAAAACGAAGTGGTGCTTAAAAATTTTAACGCTTGTAAGCAATTGTTTGAGATGTATAAAAAGGATCGTTCCAAGAAGTTTTTTTGTTATGATATGAATAATTATGCTCAGTCAAGACAATATTTTGATAAGTTGGGAGAGTATAAGATTGATTATAGGGAATGGGAATCCATCATCCGAAAGGTAAATTTAAAGGAATCGGGATTGTCAGAATTGTTTTCCGATTGTAAAAGTGAAAAAGAACTGATTGAAAAGTGGTTTTTAGAAACGATACAGAATAAACTGAATCATGATCAGAACAGAATAAAAGAATTTCAAAATATTGTTGATAAATATATTAGAATGTATAAGGATAATAAGTCAAAAATTGAGCGAAGAGATACGATTTTGAAATTTAAAGAGGACATGCTTCAGGTGGAGATAAATGCTAAGGAGTATCAGAATGCGGAACAAAGTGTAATGGCATTGGAAAATCGCATTGCGTGTTTCGTTCAGGAGTTGAATCGTATAGAGGAGATCGCAAAACTGGAAGAGTCTGCGTTGGAAGATGCAAATAAGGATTACGAAACAAGGCTGTCGTATATTTTATATGAAAAACTGTCTATGGAGATTCATAATTTGGCAGATGAAATGGCTGTACATATCGGGAATCGCGATACCATTGAAAAGGAAATGGAAGAATTAGAAGTGGAAATACGCAATACGGAAAAGATGGTACATCTTTATGAGTGTGCAAAACAGCAGAATGTGGTTGAGGAACAGGAAAAAGAATATGAGTTTTTGTCGCAAAAAATTGATGTTTCAAGGAAAAATGAGAGGGAACTAGAACCAGAACGCAGGCAAATTGGTAGTTATCTGAAGAATTATTATGCAACGCGTTTGGAAGAGAGTAGTCAATTGCAGGAAGAAAATGAACGCAGGTATAATGAAATACAACAAATGCATGCTGCGCAGAAAGAAAAAGAAAATGATTGTGACACGCACATCAGAGAACTTCTTATTCAGATTGCGTCCTGCAATACGAAAATGGAGGGATTTAGCGAGAAGGAAGAGGAATTTAACCGAAATTATCAGGAATCTTTTGCAAGGAATGTTCTTGGCGACTATGAGCCGGGAATGTTTGAGATTAAGCAGGCGGAATATGAAAAACAGTTAGAAGGACTGAATAGAAACTGTAATGTACATGCCAAGAAACTTGTAGATGTAGAAGAGAAAAAGAAATCCAGCGAGCGTAAGAAAGAGGATTCGCAAAATAAAAAGCAGGATAAAGAATTTGAACTCCGTGTGTTACAGGATAAAGAGAAGGAATTCAGAGAGCAGATAGAAGAGCGGCAAACAATTATGCGGTATCTGGAGTTGGATGATGCAAAACTGTGGAATTTGGATGAGTTATTGGAAGTTGCTGACCGGAAACTTGGAGAAATCGACCGCGCACGTAGTAGCCTTGAACAGGAGAAAAATACGTTAAGTAAGGAGTGCAAAAAACTTACTTCAGGTGAAGTTCTGGAGTTACCTCAGGAGTTCCGGGCCTTACTGGATGAATTGGAACTTCATCCGGTGTATGGAATGAACTGGCTGGATAAGAATGGATACAGTGTAAAAGAGAACACAAGACTGGTGCGCAAACAGCCATTTCTTCCTTATGCGTTAATTCTGCCGCGGGAGGAAATAAAGAAATTAGAGAAACATGGAAAAGAAATATATACATCATTTCCGATTCCGTTGATTCCACGCGAAGCCTTAGAAGAAGTACTTCTAGATGAAGAAAACAGTATTGTAAATCTTTCCGGTATCAGTTTCTATCTATGGTTTAATGAAAAACTTCTGAATGAAGAAGAACTGCGCTTATTGATTACAGAAAAGGAAATGGATATCAAAAAGAAAAAGGAACAGATAGAACGAAAAAATACAGAATACCGGGAGTACATGGAGCGTCGAAGCACCCTGAAAAAGCAAACCGTATCAAAAGAGAGATGGGAGTTGAATCAAAAAGAGCAGGCAGAGACAAAGGATACAATCTGTGCTCTTGAAAAGGAAATTTTGGAAGTACAAGAAGAAATACTCGCATTGTCTGGGGAAATCGAACATCTTCAGATTGTCATTCAGAAAGAAAAACAAGAAACAGAGAAGTGTAAGAGAAGAGAAGTCGATTTTACCCGGTTTTGTAAAGATTACGAGAATTACCAAAAACAGCGTAAGAAAGTAGAACAGAGCAGGATAGAACAAAATCGCTATGAGAGTGAGAAAGAGCAGGCAATTGTTTTACAACAACAGTATGGCGAGAAGTTGAAATCGCTGGAACATGAGAGACAGATGATTGTAGATAAAGTAAATCTCATAAAAGAGAAGACTGTCAAATATGATAGTTACGATGTCGTGGAAGATTTTGTAACAGATTGCCAGCCGGAAGAATTGGAGGCGCGCTATGAAGCAATTACAACGCAAATGTCATCTCAGTTACAGGAATTGGAGCATCTCCAGGACAAAGCAGGAAAAGTCCTTGTTAAAGAGAAAGAGGAACTGGCGAAGAAAAAGAAAAAATATCAGGTTCTGGAACGGGAGTGGAAAGAAATCCTATATGACGAAAAGGAGCAAGTACATCAGGAGATGTTGCTGGAGGATAAAAAGAAGAAGCATAAGGAAAAAGAAAAACTCTGGTATGACGAGGATAAGCAGATTGATATTTCAAAAACTCGGATTCTGGATAAGAAAAAGGGTATGGCGGAGCAGTGTGGTAGTGACGAACCTTTACCAAAAGAGGAGATTCATACAGTAGATTTTGATGCTGAGATAAACAAACTTAAGTATCAAAGAAAAGAACTCGCCACAAAAATCAAACTTGTGGAAAGACACTTGGCAAGCCTGAATGAGAATTTGACAGCATTTTCCGAATATCAGGATTTTGTGGTAACAGAGGCTGTTGAATGGGAAGAACGGATAGAACAGATGGATGAAAAAAGTCTTCGTGATTTTGCAGGAATCATGCGAAGAGATTACCGTCAGGCCAATGAAGAACATAAGAACAAAAAGGATAAGTTGGAGGCTTTATTGAATGCAATTATTCGAAAGGAGTTGTATCAGGAAGAGTATTATCAAAAACCATTAGAGGCAATGCTGGCGGTAACCGGGCAGGCAGAATTGGTACTGGCTCAGCTGTTTACAACGATTCAATCCTATGACAGTCAGATGGAGAAACTTGCGGTGGATATTGCTATGGTAGAAAAAGAAAAAAGTAAAATAGAGGGTCTGCTGGAGGATTATATCAAAGAAGTTCATAATAATATGGGTAAGATTGACAACAATTCAACGATTGCGGTTCGTGAACGTCCGATTAAGATGCTGCGGATACAGATACCGGATTGGGAAGAGAATGAGGGTTTGTATCATCAGCGGCTTGATGATTTTATGGATGAATTGACAAGAAATGGAATTGAAATCTATGAAAAGAATGAGAATGCAACTGATTATCTGAGTAGTAGAATTACAACCAAAAATTTGTATGATACCATTGTTGGTGTTGGTAATATACAGATTAAACTTTACAAAATTGAGGAGCAGCGTGAATATCCGATTACATGGGCGGAGGTTGCAAGAAATTCCGGTGGAGAAGGCTTTTTATCTGCCTTTGTTATTTTGTCCAGCCTGCTGCATTATATGCGAAGAGATGACACGGATATCTTTGCCGATAGAAATGAGGGAAAAGTATTGGTCATGGATAATCCCTTTGCGCAGACTAATGCAGCCCATTTGTTAAAGCCACTTATGGATATGGCTAAAAAGACGAACACCCAGTTGATTTGTCTGTCTGGTCTTGGCGGCGATTCCATTTATGGCAGATTTGATAATATTTATGTGTTGAATCTTGTGGCAGCAAGCCTGCGGGGAGGAATGCAGTATCTTCGGGGAGAACATACAAGAGGAGCCGAGGAAGAGATTATGGTGACCTCTCAGATTGAGGTAATGGAACAGCAAAGTTTTTTGTTTTGACAGCGATTTAAAAACAGCGGAAAGCCTTATAAATCAAGCTAAAAAACACAACAATGTGTTCAATGAACATCAAAGCAAAATCCACGAGTGAAAACTCGTGGGTTTTGTGCATCATAAGGATTCTGCTCCAAGTTGGGGGAGAATCCTTATGAGATAATTAGCATTTATGAATAGAAGTCTAGATTGATGTAGAGTTAGTGCATATTGTTAATTAAAATATTACAGTGTTAATTTTATAATAAAACGACAACCACTTTACATACACTAGAAATTATTTAGCCACAAATATTACAAAAGTACTTGACCACAACAAAATTATCGCCGGAAGTATATCAGCAAGAGCATTTACAACGTGTTGGTGCTACAGAGCAATATACGATTTTGGATGGAACACATTTTATCTACTTAAATAACGTGGATAAAATACGGAGTATAACAGATGAATTCATAAATAAGTAGAAGAAAGGATGCAATTGTAATTCTATAGTTTGCTAGAAATTCCTGTGTGAATTTGCTTGCAAGGATATAATATATTATATATAATGGAAACATAGGATGAATCGCGTGCTTGGGAGAAATGACATGAAGAAAAATACAATCCGTAATTCTTTTTTATTAGTAATCACTGCATTGATATGGGGAATCGCTTTTGTGGCTCAGAGCGCCGGAGGCGACATGCTCGGGCCATATGTTTTTAACTGTATTCGTTCCCTTATTGGTGCAATCGTTCTGGTTCCGGTTATTTTTTTGCTGGACCGTCTGCATCTGACTTCCAAAAAACCAATTTCAAAAGAGGATCACAGGAGACTATGGAAGGGTGGTGTCTGCTGTGGCATTGCGCTGTGTATTGCCAGTAATGTGCAGCAACTTGGTTTGTATTTTGGAACATCTTCTGGAAAAGCCGGGTTTTTGACGGCATGCTATATTTTGTTAGTACCGATTCTGGGACTTTTTCTGAAAAAAAGAATAGATTGGAATATATGGGGTGGTGTACTGCTTGCTCTGGTGGGCTTGAGTCTGCTCTGTATGAAAGGGTCATTTTCCATCCAGTTTAGCGATGGACTTCTGCTGTTGTGCGCATTGGGATTTGCTGTACATATTCTAGTTATTGATTATTTTTCTCCATTGGTAGATGGGGTTCGAATGTCATGCATTCAGTTTTTTGTTTGTGGGATTCTGACTGGGATTCCTGCGTTCTGGTTTGATATGAAGCATTCGCTGGAGGGGATTCGGCAATCCTTGTCCCTGTTTACCACATGGGATGTCTGGATTCCTGTTCTTTATGCCGGTATAATGTCCTGTGGAGTTGCCTATACATTGCAGATTATTGGTCAAAACGGAGTAAATCCCACCATTGCCTCTCTGCTCATGAGCCTGGAATCTGTTTTCTCTGTACTGGCAGGATGGTTGATTCTAAATGAGGCTCTCTCCAGAAGGGAAATGATGGGATGTGTTTTGATTTTTGTTGCGATTGTTCTTGCACAGATTCCTGTCAAATCACTCCGGTGGAGAAATAGAAAAAAGAAATCGGAATCTGTGTAGAGCACTAAGCATTTAAAATGGATTTTAAAAAGTTCTGTGTTCTTTCATTTTTAGGATGATTAAAAATATCTTCCGGTGTTCCCTCCTCGGCAATGATACCATCTGCCATGAAAATAACCCGGTCGGCAACTTCTTTGGCAAACCCCATTTCATGGGTGACACAAAGCATGGTCATTCCTTCTTTTGCCAGATTTTTCATTACCTGAAGCACGTCTCCTACCAATTCCGGGTCCAATGCTGATGTGGGCTCGTCGAACAGCATAATTTCCGGCTTCATAGCCAATGCTCTTGCGATGGCAACCCGCTGTTGTTGACCGCCGGAAAGTCGGTTTGGATATTCGTCTGCTTTTTCTTCCAGACCCACTCTTTTCAAAAGTTCCATTGCCTCCTTGCGGGCAGTTTCCTTATTTACATTTTGAACTTCTACCGGCCCAATCATGACATTTTGAAGGGCTGTTTTATGGGGAAAAAGATTAAACCGTTGAAAGCACATACCCATATTTAAAAGAAGTTGTTTTTGCTTTTCTTTTGATACTCTTTCTACGGTCTTGTTATGTTCCCGGTGGAGAAACAATTCTCCCTTAATATAAATTTTGCCGCTGCAGAAGGTGAACCAGAATTTAATTAGTACCATTGAGGAAACGATTCAGATTCAGAAAGAAGGGAGTGCAAAGCGACAGGCTGCGGAGATAGAACTGAGCCGGATTGGGAATGAACTGAAAAATAAACTGTTAGAGGTTCGAAGTTAAGATAAATTCTGCAACCGTTTTCCGCGTATTTAATTGCAAGAATGTGAGATTTCAGATATAATGAATTCAAAGAAATTGCTCCTACATGGAGTTGAGAAATATTTGGAAAATGTTGAAAAGGAATTAGAACGGATGCTGGATATACTGATTGTGGAAGATAACAAAGAAATAGGTACGCTGCTGTGCGATTTCCTTCGAAAGGAAAACTATGTGGTAAGTCTGGCACAGACCGGTGAAAAAGCGTTGGAACTGTATGAAACTTACGGTGCCAAACTTATTGTGTTGGACATTATGCTTCCTGGTGTGGATGGTTTTGCCATCTGTTCCAAAATCCGGGAACAATCCAATACCCACATTTTAATCGCCAGTGCCAGAACAGAAAAAGAGGACAAGTTGAAGGGATTAAATCTGGGAGCAGATGATTACATAGAAAAGCCATACGATATTGATATTCTGCTTGCGAAGATTAAAGGAATTTTCAAACGTAAATATGCAGTGGATGAAATCATAGAAGGAAACCTGAAACTGAACCGGGCAACCCACAGCCTTTTTGTGGACAATCGTCCGGTGTCGGTAACAGAGAAGGAATTTGAAATTCTGAGGCTATTGATTGAGAACAAGAATGTTACGTTGAAAAAGGAATATTTATTTAACACAATCTGGGGCAGTGACAGCGAGTCGGAAATGCAGACATTAACCGTTCATATTAAGTGGCTGCGGGAAAAAGTGGAAGAGGACCCGAAAAAACCCCGGCGAATTATTACAGAGTGGGGAGTGGGATACCGATTTGAATAGATACCGAAAATTTGCCTTTCTGGTTGTAGGGCTTGAAATACTCATTTTTCTTCTTTGCAATGGGATTTATATTGTCCAAAAGCAAGGTGACACAGGCAGGATTTACAGAGTAGAAGGGAAACGGGCAGCGGAGGAATTACAGGACAAAACCATAGAGGACATGGATTTGTCCAAGTATCCTGCAATCGTGAGTATCAGTGAGTTTCACCCGGAGGAAAAATGCAATTATGATTATATGGTAGAAGAGGTGGATGGGACACTTTACCGGATTGCATACCGAACTGCAGAGAAAGACTATGGTTTACTCTGTATGAACATGTCAATTTTTCTCCTGTTTGTGTTAACCATATTTGCCATGCTTTTTGTGTGGGAAAAAATATTAAAACCATTTTACAATATAAGTGAACTGTCCTTTGAACTTGCAAAGGGGAATCTCTCAGTGCCCATCAAAGAAGAAAAAAGTAAATTCTTTGGACGCTTTCTTTGGGGCATGGACATGCTGAGGGAGAATCTGGAACAGAATAAGCAAAAGGAACTGGAGTTTCAAAAAGAAAAGAAAACGTTGATTCTTTCCCTGTCCCATGACATTAAGACGCCCCTTTCTGCCATTGAACTGTATTCCAAAGCGTTGCAGGAGAATCTTTATGATACCCGGGAGAAGAGGCAGGAAGCCCTCCAGGGTATAACGAAAAATGCAAAAGAGATTGGGCAGTATGTAAATGAAATTGTAGCCGCTTCCAGAGAAGACTTTTTACATTTGGAAGTGAATTCAGGAGAGTTTTACCTGTCAGAAGTAATGCAGTCCATACAACGTTATTATAAAGAGAAACTTGCGGTAATCCATACGAATTTTCAGGTGGAGGAAATGCAGGACTGCCTGTTAAAAGGGGACCGGGATCGTGTTGTTGAAGTATTGCAGAACGTAATAGAGAATGCGATTAAATATGGAGATGGAATTCTGATTCGGATGTTTGCCGAAGATGAGGAAGACTGTAAACTAATTTATGTAGAGAATACGGGAAGTCATGTCAAAGAAGAGGAGTTGCCCCATTTGTTTGATTCCTTTTACCGGGGAAGCAATAGCAAGGGGAGTCAGGGAAGTGGATTGGGACTTTACATATGTAAAAATCTCATGAGAAAAATGGATGGTGAAATATTTGCCCAAAAGAAGGATGACCGGTTCCAGATGGTAGTGGTAATTCGAAAGGCTTAGGTTTTCAAAGTGCTGGCAAATGGCTGGCATTTTGGAAACTTTTTTATTTTTGATTTAATGATTATTTAATAATCTCTTTCGTATACTCTTTTCAGAAGTTAGGCAATTGCGAAACAAGAAATTTCTAACATAATAAATACAATTTATATAACATTCGCTTCGTTGTCCTCCCTGCGGTCGGTACAAAGGCGCTCATTTATATATAAACTGTATTTATTATGTTAAACCATCAAGTTTCGCAAACGCCCATTTTCAGAAATTATAGAAAGGAGAGTTGCAATGTTTGTTCGAATCTTAAAAAAAGATTTAAAAAGAAAAAAGACCATGAATACCATCTTACTGTTGTTTATTATTTTGGCAACAATGTTTGTGGCGAGTGGTCTGAATAATGTAATCACAGTTATGAACGGAACGGATTATTACCTTGATCAGGCTGGGATTGGCGATTACATCATTATTACGATGGGAGACGATGTGGTGGGAGGTATGGAGGAAGTCCTTTCCCGGGAGCCAAAGGTTCAGGATTACAAGATTGAAAACGTGGTTTTTGCTTCCCAGAGTAATGTTTCTGACTGGAATGGTAAGGAACTGAAAACAAAAAATACGCTGATATTTCAGTCCCTTCATGATTCCAAACTTTCATTTTTTGACTGTTCTAATGAAAAGATTTCTACGGTGAAAAAGGGTCATGCCTATGTATCCGGAAGTTTTATGGAAAGTAATCACTTGAACGTGGGAGATGTGATAGAGGTTGCCCATGGCAGTGTCACCATGTCGCTGATTCTGGATGGAAAGGCAAAGGATGCGTTGCTTGGTTCAGATTTTATGGGCAATACAAGAATTCTGTTAAACGATCAGGATATGCAACGTCTTCTGTCCGACGAAGACGTTGCCCTTCATTACCAGGGGGAGATTGCTTATATTGAGACAGATGATGTAAAATCCATGTCATCCGCCATTACGGATATTTCAAATGTAGCTTTTGACGGCACCAGAGATACCATCAAAATGTGTTACATTATGGATATGATTGTAGCCTTTATTACGCTCATATTAAGTATATGTCTGATTATTGTCTCTTTTGTGGTTTTAAAATTTTCCATTCATTTCACCATTGCAGAGGAATTCCGGGAGATTGGTGTTATGAAAGCGGTAGGAATTACCAATCGAAAGATTCGAAGCCTTTACATTGGAAAGTATTTGATGCTTGCCCTGATTGGGGCGATTGCCGGGTTCTTTGCGAGTATTCCTTTTGGAAACATGCTGTTAAAGTCCGTCAGTGAAAATATGGTATTAGGAAATAGCATGGGAATACTGGCAAATTTCTTTGGTGCATTGCTGGTTGTCTTTGCAATTTTTCTCTTTGCCTACCACTGTACCGGAAAAGTAAAAAAGTCTTCTCCGGTAGACGCGATTCGCTCCGGGCAGACGGGAGAACGTTACAAGAAAAAGACCATCTACCGAATTGGAAAGAGTCATATTGGTGCAACGTCCTATTTGGCAGTGAACGACGTAATCAGCAGTCCGAGACGGTTTATTACAATTATGATTCCGTTTTGTATTTGTACACTGTTTGTATTGATACTTGTAAATACTACAGCGACTATGAAAAGCGACAACCTGATAGATACCTTTGGAACCAAAAGCGACCTCTATGTGACGGATGTGGGGGATGTCATGAGTTATATGAATACAGGGAGCAAGTCCGAGTTTAAAGAATATTTGGAGCAAAAGGGAGAAGAACTGACAAAACAGGGAATGCCGGCATCTTTCTGTGTGGAGATTCAATATAAGTATACGGTTTCTTTTGAAGGAGAGGACTATGTACTGTCCTGCCAGCAGGGAATGGGAACAAAGGCAGCAGATTACAAGTACAAGGAAGGATTGATTCCACAAAATAAAAATGAAATCGCCATAACGCCGCAGATTTCGGAAATGACAGGGGCAAAGATTGGGGATACGGTAACGATTGATTTTGGAAATGAGAAACAGGATTGTGTGGTGACTGCATATTTTGAGAGCATGAACCAGTTGGGTGAAATTATACGATTCCACGAGGATGCCCCTACCGATTTGCAATATGTTTCCAGCATTATGCAGTACCAGATTAATTTTACGGATGACCCGTCCGAAGAGGAGATTGAGGAGCGAAAAGACAGGATTAAGAAATTGTATGACAACGATGCGGTTATGAATGCAACCGAATATTGTATGGATTGTGTCGGGGTTGTGGACACGATGGAGGCAGTACAATACTTGCTTCTGGCAATTACTTTGATTGTGGTATTGTTGGTTACCATTCTTATGGAGCGGTCATTTATTGCAGATGAAAATAGTCAGATTGCTATTTTGAAAGCGATTGGTTTCAAGGATTCTGCGATTATTCGGTGGCATACATTCCGTTTTGGTCTGGTGTCTCTGTTTTCGGTTGTGTTGGCGGCGATACTGTCTGTCCCTATGACAAAACTTTGTATTTCGCCTATTTTTGGAATGATGGGAGCGCGGGACATTGTATATAACATAGATCCCTTGCAGGTATTTATGATTTATCCGGGTATTATATTTGGAGTGACGGTTTTGATTGCGTGGTTTACTGCTCTTTATACAAAGACGATTAAGAGTAGCGATACGGCAAATATTGAATAAATTTTGAAATGGGAGGAAACAGCAATGGCAAATTTATTAGAAGTGACAGATTTATGTAAAACCTATGTGGTTGAAAAGAGACAAAATAATGTACTAAAAAATGTGAATTTTAGCGTGGCAGAGGGAGAAATGGTGGCAATTATGGGACCCTCTGGTTCTGGTAAATCCACGTTGCTTTACGCCATATCCGGAATGGATAATGCCACAAGCGGAAAGATTCTATTTCAAGGAAAAGATATTACGAAGTTGAGCGGAAACCAACTCGCAGCTCTTCGGCTGGACGAAATGGGATTTATTTTTCAGCAAATGTATATGATGAAGAATCTTACAATTCTGGACAACATTGTGTTGCCGGCAGTGCAGAGTAAGAAAACGAAGGAAACAAAAAAAGAGAAAGTAAAACGTGGGGAAGAATTGATGCGTAAACTGGGTATTATAGAAGTGGCAGACAATGACATCAACGAGGTATCCGGAGGTCAGTTGCAACGGGCATGTATATGCAGAAGTATGATTAACAAGCCCCAAATCCTGTTTGCCGATGAACCCACCGGAGCTCTGAATCGAAATGCCTCCAATGAAGTGATGGAGGAATTAGTGAAGTTAAATAAAGAGGGGACTGCGATTGTGATGGTAACCCACGACGCCAAGGTGGCAGCGAAATGTTCCCGTGTCCTCTATATTGTAGATGGAAACATTAAAGGAGAATATGACAATTCCCAAAATACAGATGTGCTGGAGAAAGAGCGGGAACGTGCCCTTCATAACTGGCTTCTGGATTTAGGATGGTAACGCAAATTTTCGAATTTTAAAAGTGCATACTTGATGGTAGAAAGTAACTGTTTTTTATGGTAATATAAGGTAAAAGATGGTTACTTTTTTGCGTTATTTTAAAATATAATAGGCAATTGTGAAACATATTATTTAGAATTCAAATAACCTAAAAATACACGTGTGGAAGGAGAAAAGGAAATGAAGAAAAAACGTTTTTTGGCCTGGGTTATGGCAGGGTTACTGTGTTTGTCTTTGGTGGCACCCTATTCCTATGAAACAGTCAGTGCTATGACTGTGTTGGAGACGGATGTGGAAACGGCTTCTAGTGGGTGCACGATGTTAGGCGTGTACGGTTCCTATTATTCGCAGGCTCAGGATGCATTGAACCGGATTAATGAGATTCGAAAAGAAGCCTGTGATGCAGGGAATGTACCAGACCCCAGAGCCCCCAGAGACTCCAGCCGCATGCTGACTTCCAGTGATTATGTTCCAATTAAGTGGTCTAAGGATTTGGAGAGTATTGCCCGAATCCGTGCTATGGAAGGCGGGCTGGCATATGGGTTTATGGCATCCGGACATAACCGGTTGAATGGAAAAGGAACGTTTAGTGTCAGTTATAACGGGGTGTCTTCCTGGGCTGAGGATTTAGCCTATAATTGGGGAACCAGTATGGTCAGCGGCATTAATCAGTGGTATGGAGAAAAGAGTAATTGGGTGAATCAGGTCGATGGGACTGTGACAGGACACTATACCAGCATGATTAATCCTAACTATACTTATGTGGGACTTGGAGATTTTTACACTGAAGAGGCAACTTACCCGAATACGTTGGCGGGAGAATTTTCTACCAGTTCCCAAAATCTGGACCAGACTATGCAGGATGCCCAGACCGATGTAATGCAAAAAATAGAAGTTCTGGATTCCTATATTGTGGGCTATAGTTTGACTGGTACAGACACTATTTATACCGGGAATACAACTGCGCTGACAGCAAAAGCGAATCTGGAAAATGGTTCCAAGACGCATCAATTGTGGGTGTTGGATTCGTTAACCTATACTTCTTCCAACCCGTCTGTTGCAACGGTGACAAACGATGGCGTAGTGACGGGGTTGAAGAATGGTACGACAACCATCACTGCCAAATCTGGGGAGACGGATCTGGCTTCTGTTGTGATTACGGTAAAGTGTAATCATCCCAAGGAATTAAAATCTGAAATTTCTCCCACTTGTACGACGACAGGATTAAAAGTATATAGTTGTGACATTTGTGGGGAATCCATCGAGCAGGTAGTTCCCAAAACGGAACATGATTACATATATGGTGAGGCGGATGAAGAGGGATACCGTACTGGCATTTGTTCCGGTTGCGGGGACACGATTCAGATAATTCCCCCTACAACATTTAAACTGTGGTGGAGAAACAGTACTTCGGATTCTATGTATTACTATTCTTATTTTCCCGTTTCGAACCCGTTGGATTCGATTATATATTGCTGGATTGATGATGTGGATGGGGATAGTGGATACCGGGATATGGTAATTACGTCTACGGATGAATCGGTTATTTCAGTTCCGGAAACAGTGGTTGCCAATTCTTCTCAAAATAATTTGCAGGTGATTGCTCCCGGAATTACAACGCTGACCATTTATCCAAAATATAATCCCGGTTTGAAAAGGACAGTGACGGCACGGATTGGAGATTCAGGGAGTGTGGACATTACTCCCGCAGACGTTACGCTTTCCCAGACATCTTATGTGTACGATGGGAATGCATGTACTCCGGATGTGAGTCTTTCCTACCATGATACTGTGTTAGTGCAGGGCAAGGATTATACTGTGACATATGAGAACAATAAAGAGGCTGGGACAGCGACAGCAGTTATTACAGGCGCTGGTATTTTTCAGGGAACTATTCGAAAGGATTTTTCCATTACTACCGTACCGATTACGATAGATGATCTTACCTATACGATTTTGACTTCTAGTGGAAATTCCGGTACGGTAAGTGTGTCTGCCCAGGAGGGAACGGTTCTGACTGGGGAAGTGAATATTCCTTCTACAATCGAAATTAACGGAAAAACGTATACTGTGACAACGGTGGAGGAAGATGCCTTTGCAGGGCAGGATGAAATAACGGTCATTACGATTCCCTCTACGGTAACGACGGTGGAAAGCGGAGCCTTTTCCAATTGTAATAGTCTGGAAAGTGTTACATTTAGTGGAACGACTGCTCCGGTGGTGGCAGAGGATACTTTTGAAAATATAGACACGTCTGCACTTGTGGTGATTGTTCCGGAGAATGCAACTGGTTATGAAACATTGACAGAGAATTTCGGTGTCACATTGCAAAGTGAGCATGTTCATAGCATGACACATTACAAAGCGGTGGCTGCTAGTTGTGAACAGGCAGGAAATACAGAATATTATGTTTGTCAGGAATGCAATCACAGTTACCGTGATGAATTTGGGAAAAATGAAATTACACTGGAAGACACCGTAATTGATGCGACAGGGCACAGTTGGGATACGTCATATACGGTTGATGTTCCCGCGACCGGTACAACAGACGGTTTGAAATCCATCCATTGCAGCCGTTGTAGTGCAATCAAGGACCAGACTGTGATTCCTGCCACTGGAAATACTTCTAATTCCGGGGATAGTTCCACCGGAACCAATACTAGTGATGCCACTGGAAATACTTCTAATGCTGGGAATAGCCCTACTGGAACTGCCGGAAACAATTCCAACAATAGTTCGGTTAATGATTCTTCTGGTGCGGTAACGGATACGGATGACCTGGAAGAGGAGGACACAGAAGACGAGGATGATTCTGACAGTTCGGATGAAAGTTATCCTAAAGTGGGAGAGAGATTCTCGGTGAAAGGAATTACCTACAAAGTGGTAAAATCGAATCCGGAGGATGACGAGTTTACAGTTTCCTGCATCGCTGTCACTTCCAAGAATATAAGTAAGTGTAATATACCAAACTATGTTTCTAAGGATGACTTTGATTTCGAGGTGGTAAGCATTGGGAAAAAGGCATTTGCAAGTTGTAAGAAACTGAAAAGCGTATCTCTGGGAGACTTTGTTACCACGATTGGAGACCGGGCGTTTTACGGTTGTATTTCCTTAAAGAAGATTACAATTCCTGGTAAGACGAAGAAAATCGGAGTACAGGCATTTTCAAAATGTAAAATGCTCAGTCTTGTCAACATCAAGAGTACGTTGCTTACGAAAAAAAGCGTCGGTAAGCAGGCATTTTCCGGAATCAATCAAAAAGCTGTAGTGAAGGTGCCTTCCAAGAAGAAGGTTATTTACCGGAAATGGTTAAAACAGAGGGGAGTCAACGGTAAGAAGCAGCAAATAAAGTAGACTGACATAGAGGAGAAGGACATTATGAGCAAGATTAAAAAAATAGCAGTTTTGACAAGTGGTGGAGATGCACCGGGGATGAATTCCGCCATCCGGGCGGTGGTGTTTAGCGCCGCACATTTGGGAATGGAAGTGGTTGGTGTATTCCGGGGCTACGATGGACTGATTGATTGGGAAACCACTCCAATCGGAGTGGAGGATGTGCGCAATATCAATAACCAGGGTGGAACGATTTTGTTTACCAGCCGAAGTGAGCGTTTCCTGCAACAGGAGTATCGGCAGCAGGCAGCGGACAATTTGCAAAAACATGGTGTCGATGCAGTTGTGGCAATTGGTGGTGATGGAACTTTAAGAGGTGCCATTGAATTTCGCAAAGAGGGAGTGAATATTGTATGCATCCCGGGAACGATTGACCGGGATGTGGCATGTACCGAATATACATTGGGATTTGACACTGCTGCCAATACGGCAACAGAGGCGATTGATAAAATTCGGGATTCTTCAGTTTCCCACGGCAGATGCAGTGTGGTCGAAGTTATGGGAAGAAAGCGGGGCTATATTGCTCTGTGGGCAGGAATGGCTACTTCGGCAGATGCCATTGTTCTTCCGGAAAAATGGGATGGTAATTTTGACAATATAACGGATTCCATTGCCAAACGCCATGCGGATGGAAGAAACAGTTATTTAGTTGTTGTGGCAGAGGGTGTGATTGATGCACCGGAACTGGCAGAACGGATTCGGCAAAAAACCGGAATTGAATCCAGAGTGTCGGTTCTGGGATACATTCAAAGAGGTGGACAACCAACTGCGAAAGACAGAATGTATGGTTCCCTGATGGGAGCCTATGCCATAGAGATTCTGAATCAGGGAAAAGAAAACCGTATTGTGGCAATTAAGAACGACCTGTTAATTGATTTTGATATAGCGGAGGCGTTGACATTACAAAATAATACGCTGGACTCTTTCCAGTATGAGTTGAGCCTGAGACTGTCCGAGTAGGTGACAGAGAAGGCATAGTAGATTGCGTTGGGAGTTCATGACAGAAATACCTTCAAAGCAGAAACACAAACTGCTTTGGAGGTATTTTTATATTGTAAGACATTTGTAAGAATTCGTAAGACTTTTCCACTAACTAAGTTGGGGGAAGTTTAATATAATGAGGGAAATCAGTTGGAAAGAGGTGGCGATATGAAGTTTTGCAGATTGTGGGGAATAAGGGGAAGGCGTAGGTTTGCTGCAGTGGGGCTGATTGTCATGCTGGTTCTTTGTGGTGGATGTGGACTGTTACAGGAGGAACCGGAAATCCGTGAAGATTTGGTTAAGAAGAGCCAGAATCAGACGAAGCAGTTGTCTTATGAGACAGCCGTTGTGAAACAAGGAGATTTGAATATTTATACCGCTCTTTCCTGCACTGCAAAGTGCAGTGAGGAGCAGAGTCTGAAGTTTGGAAAATCGGGACTTAACTATGGGACTGTTTATGTGAGCGTGGGAGATAAGGTAAAAAAGGGGCAAGTTCTGGCAGAATTGGATATGAGTGGAGTGGAGGATGTACTGAGCAGCGCGAAACGGGAGCATTTGCTGAAGGAACTGGAGGTAGCGGACTACGGAGTGCAGATTGCTGATATGAGGAAAATCGGTAATCTAAGTGGAATGAGCAGTGGCGAATTAAAAGATTCCATTCGCCAGTTGGAGACTTCCCGTACCGCCAGTCAGTCGGAGGCACGGCTGGCGAAGGCGGAGTACGAAGAGGCACTGCAGGAAAAGAAGAACCGTCAGATTATTGCACCACAGAATGGAATCGTCACCTATATTTTTAATCCGGAATCGGTGAAGACCAATAATGGAGAAACGGTCAAATCGAACCGGGAACTGGAATTTATGCGCATCAGCAAAGGCAATTATCATTTTGAATGTATTACCAGTGATTATGAAAATTACCCGGTGGGAACGGAAGTTACGATGACAATAGAGAACCAGAAATATAAGATGAAGATTTCTGCTGTGGAGAAAGCAGGGAAAACGGGGACAGAGCAGGAACAAAAGGCAGTAATGAAATTTGAATTTCTGGATGAGGCTTACGATTTAAGTGCGAATACGCTTGGTTTTATAACTTCCAACGAAGAACTGAAAAATGTATTGTATATACCCAAAGATGCGGTTGTCAGCCTGCAGGGAGAAACCTATGTGTACCTGTTGGATGAAGATGGTATGCGTACGGCTCAAAAGGTGGAGACGGGAAAAAGTGATGGTACCAATATAGAGATTTGTTCCGGACTGAGCGTGGGTCAGGATGTAATTTTGAAATAGTGGGGTGAGAAGATGAGAAAGAGAATTGCGGCGATGATGATGATTTTTTGCCTTTGTATAGTGAGTGGCTGCCAGAAAGCAGTTTTGAAGGCCCCCCGACTGAAAGAAGAACAGCAGGGTTCGCAGAAAACCTATACGGTACAGCCAATGGATATTACAAATATAAATACCGTGGATGGCTTTGTGGAAGGTGTCCGGGAATGTGCGGTGGCAAAGACTTCCGGGGTCATTAAAGAGGTTTATAAGCATTTGGGAGATTCTGTGAAAAAAGGAGATGTGATTGCTACGGTTGCTTCCGAGGAATTGCAGAATGAATATGATTCCCTGCGGGAGCAGGTGGACAGTGAGAAGACCCAGCATCAATCCCAACTTAAGGTTTACCAGTTACAAAAAAAGAAAAAGGAAAAGGAGTTATATCACACAAAACAAAAAGAATTGTGTAAGGCACAGATTTCTGAGATAGAACATCGGATATCCTATGAAAACCAGCGTTACCAAATTGCTGCGGAGCAAGACGAGGAAACCTTAAAAAAACTGGAAAAGAAATTAAAGAAAAACAATATTGTGGCGCCCTGTAATGGACAGGTGGGATATTTTATTGGGAATGCCATGCCGGGAAGTCAGATAGAGGAAAACATGCCTGTAGTAGTTGTCTATAATGAAGATAAAAAGGTGGTGGTGTATGCTTCCGAAACCTATAAGGAATTGGAAGAGTTTACGGATATTTCTGTGAGAATTCAAGATAAGGAATACCCGGTAAAGGAATATTCCTATACTGCTAAGGAGAAAAAAAATCTAATCAAGGGCAATTTAAAGACATATCCTTGCTATACTTTTGATGGGATTGAGAAGTTAGAGACGGCAACGGCAGGTGTGCTTATTGCCCGGGGAGAGGAGAAAAAACAGGTGCTTGCAGTTCCCAATGCTGCCATCAAGCAGGACCGGGAGGAGAAGTTTGTCTACATACAACGGGAAGGTACCTCTCAGCGGGTTACCATTCAGACCGGAGAACAAAATAATTACTATACAGAGGTGACCGCGGGACTGCAACAAGGGGATGTGATAACTTATGTAGAATACGATGAACTGATGCTCAAGTTGCAAACAATGGAACAGGAAGGAGGAGAGGATATCTCACAGGTGAAGGAGGTACAGCCGGTTTTGGGCGACTGTGATTATACTTATGTAGAAAACGGTGCGTACGATGGTTTCCAACCCTATGAATCCTGTCAGATTGTGGATGAGCAGGAGGGAACCGTATTTCAAAAATTGGTGGTAAAAGATGGAGACATGGTGGAAAAGGGTGATGTGATTGCTTATGTAGACCACGGTGTAAAGGCAAGTGAAAAGATAGCAGCTGCCAATGCACTGACCCAGGCGCGGCAGGCAGTGAATGCACAGAACCAGTCATACCAGCAGCAACTTTCCCAATATGAAAAAGAGAAGAAAAAGGCGAAATCCCAGTTTGAAAAAGGACAGGTGCAGTACGATATTGATATTTTGAAGGCAGAGCATGCTGTCGCAATGAAAGCAGCAAATCTGGAAGTGTCAAGAGCAAGCAAGGAGCAACAGGAACTGGAAGAGAAGGCTTCCGGTGTTGTGCGGGCAACTATGTCTGGACTGGTTAGTTCCTGCTGTGGGAACAAAAAGGGAGAAATCATAGATAGTAATACGGTTTTGTGTCAAATTACCAATCAGGACACCTTGTATTTTCAATCTTTCTGGTCGTTTGGACTGCACCAGGGAATGAAAGTCAAAATGGTAACGGATGAGAATAAAACGTATAGCGGTACAGTGGTATATGCAGGAAATGACATTTGCAAAAGTAACGAAGATGGGGATGAGGAAGGAGAAATCGATCCTTATTCCTGTTACATAAAACCGGACAAAAAAGTGCCGGAAGATGCTGAAATTGTAAGACTGGAACACACACAGAAGGAAGTTACCGGAGTGCTGGTGATTCCCGGGGATGCCTGTAATAAAACGTATCATTACACGGTACAAGGAGGAGAGACCAATCCGATTGATAATATGGACTATACAGCAGATTACAACGTATTGCGAAAGAAGCAGGACGGTACTTATGTGTTACAGAGCATTCAGGCCCATGGAAGTTATAACAATCAGTATTGGATTCTTTCCGGATTGGATGAGAAAGACACCGTTGTGTATCTGGAATACCCGGAATTTTCCGGTGAGGTTACAGTATATTAAGGAGGCGCGCGATGAAAAAATTTGTGTTAGAGAAAATGCTTCATAAGAAATGGATGTGTATCTGTCTGCTCCTCGGTAATATTCTGTTAATTGGAATTGCAGTCAGCAATCCGATGTATTACCATGCTGCACTGAACCGTACCCTGCAGTCTGATTTGGAGGAAGTGGAGCTTAAAGATGTCCGTAATGTAGGGGAAGTGGAAGTCTTAGGCAGACTGGGTAAAAACAAAGAAAGCGGATTGACCAACTACTGCTTTTTGGATGGGGATTACGAAGATCCGAAACAGGTATGCGATGCTCTTCAAACAGACTATGGTATAAAAGCAATGGAGAAATGCTCTTATTATTCCTTCCCGGCTTCCAGTATCGGAAATATGACTTTGGCAGAATACAGTTCTACGGACAAATTTGCAGTATCCTATTTGACGGATTTAAAAGAGCACAGTAATCTGCTTTCCGGGGAATGGTGGGGAGATTCGATAGAGGCAAATCAGCCGGTTCCCTGTGTTGTGGCAGAATCTACGATGATGAAACGGGAGTTGATGGTTGGTCAGCAAATTACTCTGGACCAGGTGGTGGACAAAGATTCCAAACAGCCGGTAACTTTTGAGATTGTGGGAGTGTTTTCGGAGAAAGAGGGGGACTCGTACTGGATGGAGGATACTTCCCAGTACAATAACGAGATTTTTGTCTCAGAGAAAATGTTTCAACACTGTCTGGAACAGATTCGATTTGAAGGGGGAAATGATACCATTGTGCGTTTCCATACACTGCTGGACAGTTCCTCTTTTACTGACTTTAATTATAAAAAACTGCGGGATTCCAGTCAGCAGTTGAAAAAGCAATTTTCCAGTGATCCTGCAATAAGACTGCATACTGGATTTGATGAAGCATTGAAAACTTACAGTGTCAACCGGGGAAGCATTCGTATGGTAATGCTGATTCTGCAGGTTCCGGTGTTACTGTTGCTCGCGATTTTTATCTATATGGTCAGCAAGCAGATGTTGTCCATGGAAGAAAATGAAATTGCGATGCTCAAGAGCCGGGGAGGCAGTCGCAGGCAGATTGTCTGCGTATACCTGCTGCAGTCGGCGATGATTTCCGGATTTTCTACCTTGATGGGAATCCCTGTGGGAATGCTGTTTGCAAATCTCATTGGTTCCGCCAGTTCTTTTTTACAGTTTGTTGGGCGCAAAACACTGCACATCATGTTTTCCTGGGATATTGTATGGTATCTTTTGGTGGCGAATCTTTTTTCGATTGCCGTCATGGTTCTTCCGGTTATTTCCGTTTCCCGGATGACTATTGTGGAGTATAAACAGGAACAGAAAAAGGAGAAAAAACCACTGTGGAAAAAACTGTTTCTGGACATTGTGTTATTAGGTGTGTCCCTCTACATTTATTATAATTATACCCAGCAGAAAGAATATCTTTCTGCGAAAATTGCAGCGGGGGGAAACGTGGATTGCCTGCTTTTACTCAGTTCTTCTCTGTTTATTCTCGGCTGTGGACTACTGGCATTAAGAATCATACCGCGCATTGTCTGGCTGGTTTTTACCATTGGAAAGCGGTTCTGGAAACCGGAGTGGTACGCTTCTTTTTTACAGATAATTCGCACCAGCAGCAAACAGCAATTTATTTCTCTGTTTCTGATTATGACCATTTCCCTTGGTATTTTTGATGCGGTCACTGCCAGTACCATCAACCAGAATCAGGAAGAGGAACTGAAGTTTGAAAAGGGGGCAGATATTTCCCTGATGGAGAAGTGGGAGAGCAATCTGCCTATGGTATTGAGAAGTCATTCAAATGGCGTGGATATAAAATTACAATATTCGGAACCGGATTATGAAAAGTATGAGGCGTTGTCCAATGACGTGGAGGCAATGACCAGAGTCTTCCGCTCCTGGGCAAAGTTGGATGTGATAGCAGAAACCAGCAAGGCAATTGATGTTGATGCACAGGTGCTGGGAATTGAGCCAAAGGGATTTGGAGAATGTTGCTGGTTTCGGGACGATTTAGAGAAAAAGCACTGGTACCATTACTTGAATCTGCTGGCAGAACAGTATAATGGTTTGCTGGTATCCCAAACACTGTCAGAGAAATATGGGATTGAAGTGGGAGATGAAGTAAATATTTCTTACGAGGATGCGTTGGGTCGGCACATATTTGAATATAGTATAGGAAAGGTAGTAGGCATTATAAATTACTGGCCTACCTTCGCCAATGAGACTATGACCCTGACCGAACAGGAAACGGTAGAAAAGCAGCAGAACTGTTATATTATTGGAAATTTTGACTGCATTATGAGTTCCATTGAGGTACAACCCTATTCTGTTTATATGAAAACGAAGGGAGATAATGTCCAGCCAATTTATGACTGGGTGAAGGATAACAACATAAAACTGGAGGCGTTTTCTGACACTTCCAACGAATTGCTCAAGGAAAAAAATGAGCCGCTTTACCAGTGTACCAACGGACTATTGACGATTAGTTTTCTGGTTGTCATTCTGCTATGCACAACTGGATTTTTAATCTACTGGATTTTGTCCATCCGTTCCCGGGAATTGCTTTTTGGAATTTACCGGGCGATGGGAATGAGTCGAAGGGAAGTGAAAAAAATGCTTATTAATGAGCAGATTTTCAGCACGTTGTTTTCCATTCTGGTGGGAGCCCTGGTGGGATATGTGACTTCCCTGATTTTTGTCCCGGTTATGGAGATTGTGTATTTGCCGGGCAGCCGCTACATTCCTCTGAGAACTGTGGTAAAACTGGCAGATTTGTTGCAGTTGGGCGGCGTCATTTTCCTGATGGTAGTGATTTGCGTTGTAGTGTTGATGAAACTGGTGTCCCGCATGAATATTTCCCAGGCATTAAAACTGGGAGAAGACTAGGAGGTGCAGCATGATTAAGGCAGAACATATTGACAAAATATACCCGGTTCCTTCTGGCGGAGAGTTTTATGCCCTGCGGGATGTCAATGTGGACATACCCAGAGGAAAACTCACCATATTGAAAGGGCGCTCCGGTTCCGGTAAGACAACGCTGTTGAATATTATAAGTGCGCTGGATGAAAGCAGTAACGGGGTAGTGCATTTTGATGAAGACAATCTTACGCAAATGACCGAAAAGGAGAAAGAACAGTTGCGTCGTTACCAAATTGGTTTTATATTTCAGGCAGTGGCATTGATTCCCATTATGACGGCTTATGAAAATGTGGATTATGCACTGCGGCTGGCAGGATATAAGGGAGACCGCAAAAAGCGGGCAGAGGAGTGCCTGAAAAAGGTAGGTCTGGCGGAACGGATGCACCATCTTCCAGCACAGTTGTCGGGCGGAGAACAGCAGAGAGTTGCCATTGCCCGGGCGATTGCCCACCAACCCAAAGTGATTTTTGCCGATGAGCCGACAGCGGCACTGGATACTATGACGGCACTTAGAGTTGTGAAAATTTTCAAAGACCTGATTGCCCAGGAAGAGTGTACGATTGTGATGACAACCCACAGCGCCGATTTGATGGAGGCGGCAGATGTGTTGTATGAATTGTCGGATGGAAGGGTTATACAGAAAGTTGTTTCTGAGGCAGACAAGTCAGACCAGCCATCTGCATAATGCAGTGGTATGGTAAAAAGGAGGAAGATTATGGGCAAAAAAAAGAAAATCAGAAAGGTCATTCCCCAGTTTATAGAAAAACGCAGACAGTACCGGGAACGGGAGAAAGAAACGAATGCTAATGTGGCACAGGCGGAAGATGAAATGATTCGCTGCGAAAATCTTGTAAAAATATATAAAACGGATGCTATCGAAGTGATGGCATTACAGGGGCTGGATTTGGTGGTAAAGCGGGGAGAACTGATGGCAATCATTGGAAACAGTGGAAGCGGAAAGTCCACGCTGCTGAATATGATAGGCGGGTTGGCAAAACCATCCGCAGGCAAACTTTATGTAGGTGGCAGGGATTTGTTTCGCATGAAGGAAGCAGAGTTGGTGGAGTATAAGCAGAAGACGGTGGGATTTGTCTGGCAGAATAATGCGAGAAATCTGTTCCCCTATTTGACGGCACAGCAGAATGTGGAAGTTCCTATGCTGTTTTCCAATCGTGAAGATAGCGAAAAAAGGGCGCTGGAACTACTGAAACTGGTGGGAATGGAACACAAAAAGGGGAATTTTTTAAACCAGCTTTCCGGTGGGGAGCAGCAGAGGATTGCCATTGCCATCGCTCTGGCAAATGAACCGGACCTTCTGCTGGCGGATGAGCCCACTGGCGCTGTGGACGGAAAAACGGCAGCGCAGATTCTGGATTTGTTCCGGAAATTGAATCAGGAATTGGGAATTACCATTGTCATCGTAACCCATGACCCGAACCTGGCAAACAAGGTTAGCCGGGTAGTTCGCATCCGGGACGGAAAAATCAGCAGTGAACAGTTGATGAAAACCAGTATTCTGAAGAAACTGGAGGAAGTGGGGAGCCTTGAGGATATGCAGATGCAACAGGAGATGGCGGAAGGGATTGAGCAGACCCATGAAGAATTTGCTGTACTGGACCGCAATGGAAGAATACAACTGAATCAGGAAATGCTGGATGCTATGAAAATTACAGGAAACAATCTGAAATTGGAAATGGTAGATGGGAAAATTGTTATTTCCAATCCGGCGCAGATGGATTAATGTGGGAAGTTTCCGATTCTTTCCTTGTATGCTATAATAGTAATACAAGACTTGTGGGAGGAAGAAAAAATGGAAAATGCTACGATACTGGTGGTAGATGATGACCGTGAAATTGTAGAGGCGGTAAAAATCCGCATGGAAAAGGAAGGGTTTCAGGTGCTGTGTGCCTATGATGGGCTGGAAGCGCTGGAACTGGTTTCACAGCATTCCCTGCAACTGATTATTATAGATGTGATGATGCCCAATATGGACGGTTTTTCCGCGATTATGCGAATCCGTCAGGAGCGGAATATTCCGATTATTGTGATGTCAGCAAAAACGGAGGATACCGACAAGATACTGGGCTTGTCTATCGGGGCGGATGATTATATCGCGAAACCCTTCAACGCGATGGAATTGGTGGCAAGGGCAAAATCCCAGATTCGTCGCTATATGACACTGGGAGATGTGAGCAAATCCGGGCAAGCGCGGATTACCGTGGGGCGTTTGTCCTACGACCCGCAGTTGCGGACGGTATATGCGGATGAACAGCCGGTGAATTTAACGGCTACGGAACTAAAAATTATGGAACTGTTTTTCCACTCTCCGGGCAAGGTGTTTTCTTCGGAAGAAATCTACGAGAAGGTGTGGAAAGAAAAAGCATATGCAACAGAGAATACGGTTATGGTTCATATTCGTAGAATCCGGGAGAAATTGGAACTGAATCCGAAGGAACCGGAATACATAAAGGTGGTGTGGGGTATTGGTTATAAATTGGAGAAGAAATAAAAAAAAGTTTCCAGTATTTTTGTTGACAAGTATCTTTTTGTTGTTGGCGATTGGTGTCTTTCTGGTTAATTTCATTTCGATAAAATACACATTTGAAAATGCCTCTTTTTCTGATATGTTTAACAAGAAGTACCGGGAGGATGAAAACTATGTGAATACTTGTGTAGAAATGTTTCACACGTTGGTGCAGGATGCCTGTTACCGTCAAGGGGTTTATTTTGAGAATGCGACTGCAGAAGATTCGGTGAATACATACAAAGACGCAGAAAAAATACGGGGGTATGAGGGAATTTACAATTATGTAAAACTGTCTTATGACTATAAACTGAGGTTTGCCTTAAAGGATTTGAGTAACTCTGTAACGGGAAGGATTGATCCGGGAAAACTGGGAATGACCATTTACAACAACGGAGATTTGTATACTGGTCGTTCTGTGGGGGAAAACAAGATTGCCGGTTCAAAACTGAATGGAAATCCCTATCGGATTTGCCGGGTAAAGTATGCTGGTAATAGCACGAAAGATTCTTTTCTCTTGTTCAGCAAAGGAGAAGATGGGGAATACCAGTACAGTCAGGGAAACAGTACATATTCCTGGAGTGGGGATCAGGAACAATATTCCTATATAGAAAATGAGAATGGGGATATAATATATTTTAGTAATACTTTGGCGGATGTTACGGAATTGACAGAATACGGTACACGTCAGGAGACGAATTCCTCTATGACCGATTCTTACTTTTATACGGTACAGGACAAGGAAGGCAAGTATGTCACGCTGTTAGATGTAGGAGTGGATTATGCTAATTCTGACACTGAGCCTTCTTTGGATGGGAGTAATATTGAGTGGAAGACGGTATTGAATGCGGTTTATGCCCTTACGCCTTATGAGCCGGAGTATGTCCCTTTGTTGTTTGTTACCAGCAATCGGGAGATGGGGGTGAATCTGACCGGTAATTCTGCTTTTGTAGAGGCTTACCGGGAGCGGTACAAGGAAGAGAATGTGGTTGTTCCTTACTATGAAAATGACAGAAATATAAATCTGAAACGATACACCAGTGGAAATACGGTTCTCGGTGGTAAGATGGCAACGAAGCAGAATCTGTTGTCTTATATTCGGGATAACGATATGGTGGTAGGGTTGTTTGCGGATTGGGATTTTCAATTTTCCAATATGGATTCTCCACTGTATTCTTATGAGTTTGTTGCGGGTAGTGTCCGGTGTGGTACGGTGCTGACTGGTTTTCTTCTGATGTTGGCGATACTCTCCTTTGTGGGAGAGATGAGGCTTTATGTGTCCCGTGAAAAACTGATTACTGCCCGGGTGTTTGCATTGGAATGGCTTCCGGTAGAACTGCGTATTCTGGTGCTGGCAGTGCTGGTTTATGCCTCCGGTTATTGTTACTTGTTACGCCAGCAGGAAAAATGGGCGGGAAGTTTTTTCATTACTATGGTGGCAATTCCGGTATTGTTGTTAATTTGTATGGGCATTCAGTGTTGTCGGAATTACCGGCAATTCTTCTCCCGTTCCTTAATTGGCTGGTGGGCAGAAAGACATGTGGAGCGCCTGGCACGAAAGAAGAACGAGTATCCTGTCCGGGGACTGGGATACCAGTTGAATAAGCGGACGGTTTCCTTTGCTTGTGCAGAAATTGTCTGTGCAGTATTGCTCCTTGTTTGGAATGGATTACGCTGGGGAATGCCGGAGTTTTGGAATAAACTTTGGGGAGACACCGGGGTAGTTGTCTACTGGGCGGTCATGGCAGTTTTGTTATTGGTTATAACAGTGGTATTTTTGCTGTATTTCCGGTTTGTAACGATTTATGCAAAAGGAATGGAAGGGATACAGCAGCAGTTGGAGTGGATGGGACAAGGAGATTTTGAGACTATGGTTCCGCTGCCGGAGGAATTCGAATGTGTGAATTTGGATACCCAGTTTCAACGAATCAAAGACAGCGTAATGACAGCAGTTGCCAACGAGATGAAATCAGAGCGGATGAAAATTGATTTGGTGGCAAATGTGTCTCATGATATAAAAACACCTTTGACTTCCATCATCAACTATGTGGATTTGTTGGCGGACTCGAAAGAACTTCCTCCGGTGGAACAGGATTATGTGAAAATACTCCAGCGCAAATCTTACCGTCTGCGAAGCATGATACAGGACTTATTCGATTTGTCTAAAGCAAGCAGTGGGAATCTTTCAGTAGAATTCCGGGAAATTGATTTTGGAAAACTGATTCAACAGACGATGGCAGATATGCAGGAGCAGATTGAAAACAGTACACTGCAGTTCAAGTGCAAATTGGAAGATGATGTGAAAATTTATTCGGATGGTGACCGATTGTATCGGGTTTTGCAGAATCTGATTTCCAATGCGCTAAAATATTCTATGGAAAACAGCAGGGTATACCTGGAACTTTCAACACAGGAGAACAAAGCGGTATTCACTATTAAAAACATGTCCAGGACAGAGTTGAATTTCACGAAGGAAGAAGTGATGGAACGATTTTTCCGGGGAGACAAATCCCGGAGTACGGAAGGCTCCGGATTGGGGGTGGCCATTGCCAGCAGTTTTACCGAGGTGTGTAACGGTAACTTTGATATTGAAATCAATGCGGATTTATTCTGTGCCCGCATGGAATTTCCTTTGTTGTTTAAAGAGAATGCACTGGAAAAAGAACATAAAGATACTAGTAATCGTTACTAAATTCTGTTATTATATTGTATACAGGGAAGGAAATGTTCTTGTAAATCAGTATATTTTAACTGCCTTATGGAAATAGTATGTATGATAGAAAAGCGGTTATAATGCGGAAGGAGTGTTGTCATTTATGAAGATTTTATTTTATGATGCAACGAGTTATGATAAGGAGTCTTTTGACCGGGAATTGCAGAACTATGAAAATGTAGAGATTACCTATCAGGAGATTGATATATCACTGAAAACAGTTTCTCTGGCGAAGGGATATGATGCCATCTGTGCCTTTGTCAATTCGGATTTAAGTGGACCTGTAATTGAGAAGTTACAGGAACTTGGAATTAAGTTGATTCTGTTGCGCTGTGCCGGATTTAATAATGTGGATTTGGAAAAGGCGAAGGCGTGCGGCATGACGGTTTTGCGTGTTCCCGGATATTCTCCGGAGGCAGTGGCAGAGCATGCCATGACGCTGGCATTGGCGGTGAACCGTCACCTGCACAAGAGTTACATCAGAGTGCGGGAGAATAATTTCAGTCTGGTGGGTCTGACGGGAATCAATTTTTACCAGAAAACCGCGGGGATTGTTGGAACCGGTAAAATTGGAGCCGCTATGTGCCGGATTTGCCGTGGATTTGGTATGCGGGTGATTGCCTATGACATGTACCCAAATAAGGATTTGGATTTTGTGGAATATATGTCTTTGGAGGAAGTATTAAAGCAGAGTGATTTGATTTCTCTGCATTGTCCACTGACGGAGGAGACGTACCACCTGATTAACAAAGATACAATTGCGATTATGAAGCCCAATGTGGTGTTGGTGAATACCTCCCGGGGAGCACTGGTGAAAACCGACGATTTGATTCAGGGAATCCGGGAAAACCGGTTCTTCGGTGTGGGGTTGGACGTATATGAAGAGGAAGGAAACAATGTATTTGAAAACCGGGAAGACGAATTGCTGGAACATTCGGTTACCGCCCGCCTGCTGTCTTTCCCAAATGTCATTGTGACTTCCCATCAGGGATTTTTAACAAAAGAAGCACTAGCCGCCATCAGCCAGACAACGCTGCAAAATGCAGTGGATTTTGAAAAGGGTACAATTTCTGCTGGAAATTTAGTTTTGTAAGCGGTATAATATGAGAAAACCAAGTTTAAGGAGGAAACATACATGGAATTAAAAGGAAGCAAGACAGAAGCGAATTTGATGGCAGCATTTGCCGGTGAATCCGAAGCACGGAATAAGTATACCTATTATGCCAGCAAGGCAAAAAAAGATGGTTATGTTCAGATTGCGGCTATTTTTGAGGAGACTGCTGCCAACGAGAAAGAGCATGCTAAGATGTGGTTTAAACTGCTCAGAGGTGGAATCGGTGATACGATGGACAACTTAAAGGATGCTGCGGGTGGTGAGAACTATGAGTGGACTGAGATGTACCCTACTTTTGCAAAGGAAGCAAGAGAAGAGGGATTTAACGATATTGCAGCTCAGTTTGAGGCAGTTGCAGCAATCGAGAAGGAACATGAGGAGCGCTATAAGAAGTTGCTTGCCAACATTGAAGGCGATTTGGTATTCTCCAAAGATGGTGATGTCATCTGGCAGTGTATGAACTGTGGTCACATTTGTGTAGGCAAGAAGGCACCGGAGGTATGCCCGGTATGCGCTCATCCTCAGAGTTATTTCCAGGTAAAACCGGAGAATTACTAGAATCCTCATTGCTTTTATTTGCAATGTAAAAAGAATTATAATATGATAGATACGCGGAGACAAAATGAGTTTGCCTTCGCGTATACTTATTTTTGGATTTTTGCGGTTGTTGGCAATAGAGAAAGGGAGGATGCAGCATGACATTGCCGGAGGTACGGGAACAGATTGACAGAGTGGACAGCCAGATTAAGAGCCTGTTTCAAGAGCGGATGGAACTGGCGGACAATGTGGCAAAAGTAAAGGCGCAGACCGGAGATGACATTTTCAAACCGGACCGGGAAGAAGCGATTATTTCCAATTTGACAAAGGGTGTGGGCGACAGTATTCGCAAGGAATACATTGCGCTGATTAAGCGTATTATGGAAATCAGCCGGAAATACCAGTATGGCAGAACGCTGCAGTTAAGGGATTGTTTTCCGGTCGAGTATGTGCAGCAGGAGCCGGAAATTGCCAGTGTGGCAATGGTGAAACCGGAACTCTACATTTGCAGTATGGTTTCTCGGGACAAGGTTATTACCGTGGACAGTTTTGAGCAGGTAGGCAACCTGATTGCAGAGAAAAAGGTGGATGCCGGCATTGGTATTTTGGAGGATGTCAGTGTTCAGGCAGCAGATGAGATTCACAGTATGCTGGTAAAGCAGAAATTATATATTAACCGATGCGATGTGGTAGAGGACAGCGGGGTGCGCAGGAAAGTTGTAATGTTTACTCCGCAACTGGTGGTGACCCCAGAGCATAACCGGATGAAAGTAATGTTTGTCTGCAAAAATAAAAGTGGTTCGCTTGCCAGCATTTTGTCCATGATTTCCGATTATGGGGTCAATCTGACAGAAATTCACTCCCGCCCCAATCAGGAAGCTGAGTGGAATTATGAATTTTTTGTAGAGTTTGATGGAAACCTATTAAAGCAGGAAATTAAAGCATTGATTTTCCAGTTGATGAATGAAACCCAGTATTTTCAAGTTCTGGGAAGTTATTATTGCGAGGGGGATTTTTAAATGATTAGCAGACAATCCATAGCCATTCCATCTGTATTAAAGGTGGGAAGTGGTGCGTTAGGAGAAATGGGACGTATTTTGAAAGAGAAACAGATTGAAAATGTGGTACTTTATTTTGGAAATGACTTAATTGACCTGTTTGGTGCCAGAGTTATGGAGTCCTTGCAGCAACAGAGGGTAAACGTATTGGAGTATCGGGAACTGGACAGTGTGCATATGGAGGATATTGTGCAGTTGGCGTTTTCCATGGACAACCGGGCACAGGCGGTTGTAGGAATCGGCGGAGGGAAGGTTATTGATGCTTCCAAGTATGCGGCTTTTCTGCGCAAACTTCCCTTCATTAGTGTACCCACATCCACTTCCAGCGACGGATTTTCCAGTTCCAGTGCGTCTCTGCTCGTGTCGGGGCATAGGACTTCCGTTCCGGCGCGAATGGCTTATGGAATTATTGTGGATACGGATGTCATTAAGAGTGCTCCGGTGAAGTTTATTTATTCCGGTGTGGGGGATTTGGTTTCCAAAATTACTTCTCTTTATGACTGGATTTATGAGGAGCGTCAGGGGGTGACGGTAGTCAATGATTTTGCCCTGATGATTGCAAAAAAAGCGGTCAATAGTTTTGTGCGCACGCCTTTTGAGAGTGTTCAGGATGATTTGTTTTTGCGGGAACTGGTAGATTCTCTGGCGATGAGCGGAATTGCCAATGAGATTGCGGGCAGCAGTGCTCCGGTCAGCGGTAGCGAGCATTTGATTTCCCATGCTCTCGACCAGTTTCTGGAGCAGCCCCAGCTTCATGGAATTCAGGTGGGGATTGCAACCTATTTGATGAGCCGGGTGCAGAACCATCGTTATAAACGAGTGGACACCATATTTACCCAGACCGGATTCTGGGAATATGTGCAATCGTTGCAACTGCGTCGGGAAGATTTTGAGAAAGCGGTGGATATGGCACCCATGATCAAGCCGCACCGCCATACTTATTTGCATGAGGAGAAGTACCGTAACCTGGCGAAGCGGTTGCTTAGAGAGGATGAGAAATTGAAGGAGATACTGGTATAGACCTGCTATAGGTAAAACCTATAGCAGGAACAAGATAAATCCTACTAACGCTATATGAATTGTTGTGTTATAATTGGTTCAGTTGGTACAAAGAAAGCCAAAGGAAAGAAACAGAACAATATAGCAATGTATTAGGAGGACGAGATTATGGCAAAGAAGACAAGAGCAGAGAGAAATTTAAAATTCGAAACATTACAGTTACACGTTGGACAGGAGCAGGCAGACCCGGTTACGGATGCCAGAGCCGTGCCAATCTACCAGACATCTTCTTATGTTTTCCACAACAGTGACCATGCGGCTGCCCGTTTTGGACTGACCGATGCAGGAAATATTTATGGAAGACTGACGAACCCAACAGAGGATGTATTTGAGCAGAGAATTGCGGCTCTGGAAGGCGGTGTTGCGGCTTTGGCAGTGGGCTCTGGAGCAGCGGCAATTACCTATGCCATTGAGAATATTACAGGACAAGGGGACCATGTGGTAGCAGCCAAAAATATTTATGGTGGTACATACAATCTGTTAGAGCACACTCTGCCCACCTATGGAGTTAACACTACTTTTGTAAATCCTTTTGATTACGAGGAAGTGGAAAATGCGATTCAGGACAACACGAAGTTGTTATTTATTGAGACGCTGGGAAATCCCAATTCTGACGTGGTAGACATTGAGAAACTGGCAGGGATTGCCCATGCCCATAAGATTCCACTCATTGTAGACAATACCTTTGCAACTCCCTATTTAGTGCGTCCTATTGAATATGGAGCAGATGTGGTTGTCCACTCTGCGACGAAGTTCATCGGCGGACATGGAACGACCATTGGTGGTGTGATTGTAGATAGTGGTAAATTTGACTGGGAGGCATCCGGCAAATTCCCGGGCCTGACAGAACCCAACCCCAGTTACCATGGGATCAGTTTTACCAAAGCAGTGGGACCGGCAGCCTTTGTCACAAAGATTCGCGCTATTCTTCTTCGGGATACCGGGGCAACCCTTTCTCCATTCCATGCCTTTTTCTTCCTGCAGGGTCTGGAAACATTGTCTCTTCGGGTAGAGCGGCATGTAGAAAATGCCTTGAAGGTGGTACAGTATTTGAAGAACCATCCTCAGGTAGAGGCAGTACACCATCCTTCTGTATCGGAAGACCCGGAGCAGCAGGCGTTATATAAAAAGTATTTCCCCAACGGAGGCGGCTCCATTTTCACCTTTGAGATTAAAGGGGATGACCGCAAGGCGAAAGATTTCATTGACCAGTTGGAAATCTTCTCTCTGTTGGCAAATGTGGCAGATGTGAAGTCTCTGGTGATTCATCCGGCATCAACTACCCATTCCCAGATGACTGCAGAGGAGCTGGAAGACTCTGGTATTAAACCCAATACCGTTCGTCTGTCCATCGGAACGGAAAATATTGATGACATTATTGAAGATTTGGACGAGGCGTTTAAAGCAGTCCAGTAAATAATAAAAAAGGTGGAAAAAATATGACATTACAACAACTCCGGTATGCAGTGTGTATTGCAGAGGAAAAATCCATGAATAAGGCGGCACAGAAACTTTTTATTACCCAACCCACGCTGTCTGGTACAATGCGGGATTTGGAGGAAGAGATTGGCATTCAGTTGTTTTACCGCTCTAACCGGGGTGTTGTGATTACACCGGAAGGGGAAGAATTTTTAGGGTATGCCCGTCAGATGGTGGAACAGTACCGTCTGCTGGAGGAGCGCTTTGTGCAAAAACAAAATCCCCGGCAGAAATTCAGTGTGTCCATGCAGCACTATACTTTTGCAGTTCAGGCATTTATTGCCATGGCGAAGGAATTTGGCATGGAGGATTATGAGTTTGCAGTGCATGAGACAAAAACCTATGAGGTGATTGAGAATGTAAAGAACCAGAAAAGTGAACTGGGAATTTTGTACCTCAATGAATTCAACGAAAAGGCATTGCAGAAAATATTCCGGGAGAAGGAGTTGGAATTCCATGACTTGTTTTCCTGTGGAATCTATGTATACCTTTGGAAAAAACATCCTCTGGCAGGGAAGAAGGTTATTACCTTTGAAGACTTGAGAGAGTACCCCTGTCTTTCTTTTGAGCAGGGAGACAACAACTCCTTTTATTTTGCTGAGGAAGTGTTCAGTACCTATGAGTATAAGCAGATTATTAAAGCGGATGACCGTGCTACCCTTTTGAATCTCATGGTGGGACTAAATGCCTATACGCTTTGTTCCGGTATTCTGTGCGAGGAATTAAACGGCGGGGAATATCTGGCAATTCCACTGGATACGAAGGAAAAAATGCGGATTGGTTATATACAGAAAAAAAATATGCCCTTGAGCCGACTGGGGAAAAAATACTTAGAGGAACTCAGACAGTATGAGACTCAGGCAATGGAATAGAAAAGAATTCCCAGCTGCAACTGCGCAGCTGGGACATTTATTTTTCCATCAATCCGCCGTAGGTGCTTCGCACCGGAGGGGGACTTTCCATCAATCCGCCGTAGGTGCTTCGCACCGGAGGGGACTTTTCATCTTTTTGATTGCGGCAAAACTCTCGGGACTGATGACATGTTCGATACGGCAGGCATCCTGGGTGGCAATCTCCTCAGGAACTCCCAGTTGGATTAGCCAGTTGGACAAAAATTCGTGGCGTTCATAAATCATTTCCGCAATCTGGCGACCGGAGTCGGTAAGGTAAATAAAACCGGCGTCTGTAACAGTAATATGTTCATTCTCCCGAAGATTCTTCATAGCGATGCTGACGCTGGATTTTTTAAAGCCCAGTTCGTTGGCAACGTCAATGGAGCGCACAACCGGAAGCCGATGGCTTAATATAAGTATAGTTTCCAAATAATTCTCAGCGGATTCACTCGTTTTCATGTTCTCACCTCATTTGTCTGAAATCGTCTATTAAAATAGTATAACATAGAAATTATGGGATGTGAATTGCTTTTCCTAACAAAATAGTAGCAAATTCTCAAAAAAGTTATTGACAACTAATAGTAGTTAGTATATACTAACATCGTAGTTAGTAAACTCCTTGTACATATAAATCAGAGAGGCGGACAGATGAATCACGTATGCCCACTGTCTGGCTTCTCTGAACATGTGTTGCAGGAGAGAAGATGGGAGAATGATACCATTGCGAAAATCATATGATTTTCGCAAATACCTAATTGTTTAATATAAGGAAAGGTGAGGATGTTTATGGGGACCTTTATTGTGGGCGCCATTGTAGCAGCAGCGGTAGTAGCAGCGATTTACAGCATGGTGCGGGACCGGAAGAAGGGAAAATCTGTGCAGTGTGGTGCAGATTGCAGCCAGTGCAGAGGACACTGTCATTAGAGAAATATAAGATTGATGAGGAGTAAGAGACCAGTATAGATGTATTGGTCTTTTTTTACTAAAAGCAAGAATAGCAGAAGAATGTATATAAGGACGATTAGAGATTTTGTCAAAGGCAGTTACAGTATAATCTTCTTGACATTCGAATAGGATTGTTATATTCTTAACATACCCCTGTGGGGTATGTTAAAATTGAAATAGGATTGCCTGACAGGACCACCTGGCAAAGAAGGGAGAAAATATGAATTGTAATTGTGAAAGTGAAGATACTAAAGGTATTCGTTATAAAGTTCGGGAAGACGGAGAGAAAAAAGCACTTCTGACCCGTTTAAGCCGGATTGAAGGGCAGGTTCGGGGAATTGCTGCGATGGTAGAAGAGAATCGGTACTGTCCGGATATTCTCACTCAGGTAGCAGCGGTGCAGGCAGCATTGAACAGTTTTAACAAAGAACTTTTGGCAAGGCATATTAAGACCTGTGTCTGTGAAGACATCAAAGCGGAACGGGAGGAAGCGGTAGAGGAACTGTGTGAACTGTTGAAACGATTGATGAAGTAGGTGACAGGAATGAAGAAGGAGGAAGAAACAATGACAAAGACAATTCAGATTGAAGGAATTGCCTGATGGATTAGTCTGTCACAGCCCGCACGGAAGTTACAAAACGACGGATTTTTTCCGGGTCTTTTCCCGGGGCGTTGTCATATTCTACACCGGAGGAGACATCAACACCATCCGGTTGCAGCGCCTTTATTGCACTGGCAACGTTGTCCGGGTTTAAACCCCCTGCCAGCAGCCAGAGTTTGTCATCTCTGGGGAGAGATTTTGCCAGATTCCAGTCAAACACTTTACCACTTCCGGGTTCCTGGGCATCCCAGACGTATCCTGCAACTTGAGAAAAAGAGCGGTATTCCTCATAACGGTTCATGTCGCTTACATTAAAGGCTTTGAGCACAGGAAGATGAATTTGCTCCAGTAAGTCAAGGGGAAGTTCTCCATGAATTTGAATATAATCGAATCCAGCCTCTTCAATCGTACGGATTTGACTCAAAGTTGGGGACACCACGACAGCTACCTTTTGAATCTCAGGGTTCAAATGCTCTATGAGAATCCGGGCCTGGGAAATAGTGATGTTACGTTTGCTTTTTGGGAAAAAAAGTACCATTCCGGCAAAATCAGCCTGGCTTTCGTTCACATAGGTGGTTTCTAAAATCGTGGTCAATCCGCAAATTTTAATTTTCATGAGTTCTGCTCCTTTTTGCAATTTTTATTTATGGTAGCACAAATTGCCGAAAAGGCAAGTTTAAAATATTAAAGGAGGTACTAGAAATGGCAGCATTACACATAACGAAGGAGAATTTTGACAAGGAGGTACTGCAATCGGACAAGCCGGTTCTGTTGGACTTTTGGGCATCCTGGTGCGGGCCTTGTCAGATGCTTATGCCTGTGATTGAGGAATTGGCAGAGGAAGTGACCAGTGCCAAAATCTGCAAAATCAATGTGGATGAGCAGGAGGAACTGGCAGCCCAGTTCCAGATTATGTCGATTCCCACATTAGTGGTAATGAAAAACGGAAAGGTTGTATTCTGTGAAAGCGGAGTCAAATCCAAACAGGAAATTTTGAAATTATTAAATGTATAGTGGAATGAAAAATAATTGTGATTTATGTCACAATTATTTTTTTGTATAAATTGCATAATAACTTGCCTTTCATTCGTTAAAATGGTACAATATGACCAAAAGGATGGGAGGTATTTTTATGGGAAAAAATGAAGAAGAGATAAGGGAACTGCAGAAAAAGGGATTACATATTACCGCCAAGATTTTAATGGTTTTGCTGATTCCTTTATTGGCAGTGGGTTCTGTTTCCGGTATTATGGGAGCAAAGAATGAACGCAAACTGGCATTTCAGTTGTTTGAAGAAGAATTGAAGGGAATTGTAGAAAATACCCGTCTGCTGTATGACACTAATTACGCTGGAGACTTCAGTTACGAGGATGGGGTTCTGAAAAAGGGTGGAACAGTCATAAATGAAGACATGGAACTGATTGACAATATGAAAGCCAATACTAGTGCCGAGATTACTTTGTTTTATGGGGACACCCGGGTGATGACTACGGTCATGGACGCCAAGGGGAACCGTGCTATTGGGACGACACTGGACCGGAACTATGCGGACAAGGTATTGGGAGGCGAAGACTTATTTTTAAAATCTGTTATAATTGCAGGACAGAAATATTGCGGGTATTATATTCCAATGGAAAATAGTTCCGGGGAAGTTGTGGGAATGTATTTTTGTGGTAAGTCTTTAGCAGATGTGAATGAGGCGATTAAGAGCAGTGTGGTTTCTGTGATTGTGGCCGACGGAGTAATCTTGATTCTGGCAATGCTTGTAGCGAGTATTGTGCTGATGCGGATTATAAAGGTACTGAAGCATAATATTAACAAGTTGGACCAAGTGGCAGAGGGAAATCTGAATATTGAATTTGAGGGACACATTGTACAGCGTTCCGATGAGATAGGAGAGATGGCGAGGGCAGTACAAACTCTTGTGAATTCTTTCCGGGATATGCTGGCACACATCAAGCACACATCGTCTACTCTGGGGGATTCATGTGACAAATTTGGAGATTCCTTTGTTTCTATTGTAGAGAATATTAATGGTGTGAACATTGCAGTGGATGAGATTGCCAATGGTGCTACTGCCCAGGCCAGTGAGGCGATGGAGACCAATGGGCAGGTGACTCGTATGGGAGAGGCGATTGGAAGGACCACCCAGGAGATTGGACAGTTAAGTCATAATTCCGAGAGAATGAAGCACTTGAGTGAGACGGCAGAGAGTACCTTTACTGAATTGACACAGATTAACGCAGAAACCAGCCAGTGGGTGGATGAGGTGAAAAGACAGACGGAGTTGACCAATGATTCGGCACAGGACATTCAGACGGCTACCCAGTTGATTACAGAGATTGCGGGACAGACGAATCTGCTCTCTCTGAATGCCAGCATTGAGGCAGCAAGAGCAGGAGAGAACGGAAAAGGCTTTGCGGTTGTGGCAGAGGAGATTCGCAAGTTGTCAGAGCAGTCCGGAGCGGCAGCAGCAGAGATTTCTTCGATTGTGGCTCAACTCATCAGTAATTCTAACACCAGTGTGCAAACGATGAACAGTATGGCAGAAGTAGTGGGACAGCAGAATTTGAAACTGGGAGAGACGCAGCAGATGTTCACTTCCTTGAATGAAGAGATTGATTCTGTCACTGATTCCGTTTCCAGTATTTATGGACAGAAGGAAGTGCTGGATGAGATTAAGCAAGCGGTTCTTACCAGTGTGAACCAACTGGCGGCGATTGCCGAGGAAAATGCGGCTGCAACACAGCAGACAGCGGCGTCAATGTCGGAGTTTAACACGATTATAGAGACATGCCAGGAAGAAACCCGGCAGTTGATTACGCTGTCACAGGATTTGGATGACAGCATTCAGAAGTTTAAATTGTTATAAACAAAATCCGCCGGAAGGTTGTAACCTCCGGCGGATTTTTTATGCGATTGCAAAATAAAGAAGTACAATGATTCCCAAGGCAATCCGATACCAGCCAAATACTTTGAAGTCGTGTTTTTTAATGTAGTGCATTAAAAACTTAATGACCAGAAGAGAAACTACAAAAGCAACAATACAACCTAGTAGCAGAACAATGAGTTCTTCGCTGGAAAAGGAAAAACCAAATTTCAAGAGTTTAATCGCACTCAGTCCAAACATAACGGGAACCGCCAGGAAAAAGGTGAATTCCGCTGCCGCTACACGAGAAACGCCAATGAGCAGGGCGCCTATAATGGTAGCACCAGAACGGGAAGTTCCGGGAATGATAGACAGCACCTGGAACAGTCCGATGAGCAATGCGGTTTTGTAGGTGAAATCAGACAAATCCGGGATGGTGGGAGTCCGTTTTTTATTAGTGTTTTCAATCACAATAAAGGCAATTCCGTAAATAATCAGTGCCAGAGCGATTACAGCCGGGGTGTGAAGATGTGCCTCTATAAAGTCGTCAAAGAGTAATGTTACAACGGCACCAGGGATGCAGGCGACGACTACTTTGAACCACATAGAGAAAATGTCTTTTTTGATTACCGGCTGGCTTTTGTCTTTCCACTGAAAAGGCCACATTTTATTCCAGAACAGAATGACAACAGCGAGAATCGCTCCCAACTGGATGACAACGAAGAACATCTCCTTAAAAGCATCCGTATTGTTCAACTGCAGAAATTCGTCCACTAAAAGCATGTGCCCGGTACTGCTGATGGGAAGCCATTCGGTAATGCCCTCTACAATGCCGAGAAAGATTACCTTGCATATTTCCATAAAATCAAGTGTCATGATGAAATCCTCCTTAAAAAACAGCGGTTATAAAATAGTATGATGCAGATACTTCTCATAAAACCGCAATGTGATTTTTGCAAAATCTTATTTATTCTAACACAAATTCGGGAACAATCAAATATATATGATGAAATTTTCCAATGTTTTGTAAATTCCAAATACTATATTTTAAAATATCCAGATATAATAATAGAGAGCAAAGAAAAGGATTTTTTTGTTATGCAGTCGCAAAAATTAAATGCAGAATTAAATCTGGCGCTGGAAACTTCCTCAGTTGAGCGGGAGCGCAGTGAGAATCTGGCAGTGGGCTATAACCCGGAAACCCGGGAATGGGAGTTGATTATTCGCTATTTGGGGGATATTTCATTTTTACAAAGTGTTTATGGGGCAACGGTTACAGAATTGTTGGGAGGGTATGCCATAGTCGTAATCAAGGAACAGTTTATTGATGGATTGATTGAACACAAGGAGATTATTTATGTAGAAAAGCCCAATAATGTATTTTTGAATGTCCAGGAAGAAAAACGGGTTTCCTGTATTAACCGTCTTTACTTGCCGGATTACGATTTGTCGGGGCAGGGAATTGTAGTGGCGGTAATCGATTCGGGTATTGACTACGCTCACCCTGATTTTCGCAACGAGGATGGCAGTACCCGGATTCTCGCACTGTGGGACCAGTCAGCCACAGGGGGAGAACCTCCTGCCGGCTACGCAAGAGGGGTGGAATATTCCCGGGAACAGATTGACGAGGCACTTTTACAAACCCGTGTCAGCGAGCAACTAGCGATTGTGCCGGAGGTGGATTTAAGTGGGCATGGAACCTTTGTAGCGGGTGTGGCAGCGGGAAATGGGAGAGCATCCCGAGGAAGGAACAGCGGTGTGGCACCCCGGTCTGAATTGTTGGTGGTAAAGTTGGGACCGCCCCGACAGGGAAGTTTTCCCCGGACAACGGAACTGATGACTGCTGTGGACTATGTAGTCCGGTATGCCATTTCGAGACGTGTTCCCATTTCTATTAATTTAAGTTTTGGAAATAATTATGGCTCCCACGATGGGAATTCTCTGGTAGAAACCTATATTGACCAGGCAATTAACGGAACCTTTGGAACCATATGTATCGGAATGGGAAATGAGGGGGATACGTCAAAGCATTCCCTGGGGTTTCTTCAAAATGGTATATCTACTGTTGTTCCCTTTTCCATTGCCCCCAACGAAGGGGCGGTCAGTCTGCAACTTTGGAAAAATTATGTGGATGATTTTGAGATTTCCATTATGACACCGGATGGTTCTTTAGTGGGTCCGTTGCAACGGACGCTGGGGGTACAGAGATACCAGGTACGCAATGGGGAACTGAATATTTACTATGATTTACCCAAACCTTACCAGCAGGCGCAGGTTATTTTTATTGACATGATACCCCAGGGTACTTTTTTGCCGGAGGGGGAGTGGAGAATTCTTTTAAATCCCCTGCGCATTGTAGATGGGCGTTATGATTTCTGGCTGCCGGTAAGCACAGCGACGCAACCCCGGACCCGGTTTTTGCTCTCTGATGTAGATGGCAGTCTGACCATTCCCTCCTCTACTGCCAACGCAATATCTGTCGGGGCGTATGACAGCGCAACCGATGCCATGGCAGCCTTTTCCGGCAGAGGATATACGAGACTGCTGGATGTCAAACCGGATTTGGTAGCGCCGGGAGTGGATGTGACTTCCTGTGCACCGGGAGGGGGATATACGGTGAAAAGCGGAACTTCTATTGCCACCCCTTTTGTCACGGGAGCAGCGGCACTTTTAATGGAATGGGGGATTGTAAAAGGAAATGACCCCTACCTTTATGGAGAAAAAGTGAAAGCCTATTTACTCCGGGGAGCAAGAAAATTGCCGGGCTTTTCCGAATGGCCCAATTCGGCAGCAGGCTGGGGTGCATTGTGCGTACAGGACAGTCTGCCAACTACATAAATCGAAGAAAGGAATACCAGTTTTACAAATTTATGGATATGGGATATAATAAGGGCGACAAAGGAAAGAAGGATAAAAATATGATTAAAAATCTTTGGCGTAGAAGACAACATATCTCCTCTTCACAGATTATTATTCTGGGATTTTTGGCAGTTATATTGCTGGGAAGTTTTTTATTGATGTTGCCCTGTGCGACCCGGGAGAGCGGTGGGACCAGTTTCCTGGATGCCCTGTTCACATCGGTTTCTGCCACTTGTGTAACCGGACTGGTAGTCTATGACACGGCGACTCACTGGTCGATTTTTGGACAGATTGTCATTTTACTTCTCATTCAGATTGGAGGAATGGGAGTCATTACCGTGGCGGTGGCGATTACTGCCATTTCCGGCAAAAAAATCGGACTGATGCAGAGAAGTACCATGCAGGAAGCGATATCGGCGCAAAATGTAGGTGGGATTGTCCGTCTCACCGGCTTTATTATAAAAATTACTGTTCTGGTAGAGTTGATTGGAGCACTTCTCATGATGCCTGTATTCTGCCGGGAATTTGGACCGTGGAAAGGTTGCTGGTATGCAGTATTTCATTCGGTGTCCGCCTTTTGTAATGCCGGTTTTGATTTAATGGGAGTCAAAAGTCCCTGTTCCTCTCTGACTGATTATTCCAGCAATCCGCTTATTAATGTTGTGATTATGGCTTTAATCATAATCGGGGGAATCGGATTTCTGACATGGGAAGATATTAAGCACCATGGAGTGCATATCCGCAAATACCGTATGCAGAGTAAAGTAATTTTATTTACGACAGTTGTATTGTTGGTCTTTCCCATCTGTTTTTACTATTTTTATGAATTTTCCATGCCGAACTGGGGAAATATGACTGCAAAAGAAAAAATATGGAGTTCTTTATTCCAGGCAGTGGCACCGAGAACGGCGGGATTTAACAGTGTGGATTTGTCTTTGGTGAGTGAGCCGGGGCAGTTGATGACCATTGTTCTCATGCTGATTGGTGGGGCGCCGGGTTCTACTGCGGGGGGAATGAAGATGACTACGATTGCAGTACTGTTTCTGGCGATGTTGTCCACTTTCCGCAGAAAAGAAGATGTAAATTGTTTTGGAAGAAGAATTACAGAGAATGTCATTAAAAAT
>JAQXNR010000032.1 GCA_029098105.1 Lachnospiraceae bacterium | reverse complement strand
ATTCTTTATAAATTGACATTACCGGAAGGAATCACCGAAGGTTGTACAATTAAATGGGAAACAACATTTTCGTGGGAAGATGGAATTCGTTCTGAACCCCGTGATGCATTTCTTAGTGCTGATATATATGTTTCTGACTATCATATTTATGGAGATGGGGAGGCATGTGGATATGCAGCATGGTACCTGTCTGAAGAGGAATATGCCCGAGGTGATGTCGATTGGTCCAGGGAATGTGACCGGTACTGGGTGCATGCAGATACGGTGCAGGGCGTACTTGACAAATTAAAAGCGGCAAGTGAGACTGCAACTACGTTCTACGATGAAACCACTGGCAAAAAGGTTAGCAAGAAACTTGACAATACCGGCTATGCCTTTGTTACGGTCAACAAACAGGTAACTGAGACACTGCCTGAAAAGGAGAATGTAATTGCATCGGATTTCTTTAAAGGCGTGTTGTTCACCTCCGGACAGGATCCGGTTTTTGCAGATAGTAAAGGGACTACTCCTTGTGTCTTAGATGTAAGGCGTTTGACAACGGATGATGACTTAGCGGAAAATACAGCTTCTGGAGAAGGGGTTCCGGAGGAGGAACGTATCTCTGGTATAGCAGCTTATAAGGCGGCCCCTACAGGTAGAACGAGTCCGGAATTTGATTACTATACGATCTTTAACGACGAGGCATACCGTGTTTCCTACAACAGAGATGATGGAAGTTATACACTGGGGGCTTCACTGGAACTGAATGATAATCAGTTGGAAGTTGTGTCAGATGATCGGTATTCAATCATGCTTTTCCAGAAACCATATACATTCCCGGAATTGAATGTAACGGCAAAGACAGATGTGGCCTTTGAAGGTAAGTATGCAGGAAAGGGAGTTTTTGTAACCTTTGACAATGCAGATAGTACAGTTAAAGTTCTGGATTTGTCAAAGGAACAGAACGTTGTAGCAGCCGAGTATACGCTGGCAGATGCAACGGAGGCAGGAATAGCAAAAACCGTAGCGACCAAGGTATTTGATGCCAAAATATTAGGCTTTGCTGATAATGATATTTCTATTACATTGATTAAGAAGAAAGAGGAGGCGCCGGCGACTACGACTCAGGCACCGGCGACCACAACTCAGGCACCGGCGACTACGACTCAGGCACCGGCGACCACAACTCAGACACCGGCAACTACAACTGAGGCGCCTGCGGCTGCGACGAAGAGCGTAACAAAGGGACAAAAGGCGAGCGTTGGAAATAATAAGTTTAAGGTGACGACGCCTGGAAGTAGTAAGGCAGAGGTAGTGTTTATTGGAACGAAGAAGAATACGGTAAACGTAGTGATTCCGAAAACAGTTAAGATTGATGGTGTAACGGCTAAGGTTACTGCTGTTGCGGACAATGCTTTTACAGGTAACAAAAAGTTGAAAAAAATTACGATTTCCAACAATATTACCAAAGTTGGTAAGAATGCATTTAAGAATTGTAAAAACCTGAAAAAGATTACGATTACGTCAACAAAGATTAAGAACATTGGAAAGAATGCATTTAAGGGAATTCCGAAGGATGTGGAAATCATAGTTCCCAAGAAGCAGTATAAGGAGTATAAGAAATTGCTTATAAAAGCAGGAGTTCCGAAGACGGTTAAGATTGATAAGAAATAACTCCATTTCATATTAAACAGAAAGTCCGGTTCGTTATGAACTGGACTTTTTGGATTCTGGAGGGATGTCAATCCAAAGAGACAGACAGAAAAAGGGAAACGAAAAAGGATTCAGTGAAGAACTGAATCCACTGAATCCTTTTTATAATATATGAATGCCGGCGACCGGAATCGAACCGGTACGGGTATCACTACCCACGGGATTTTAAGTCCCGGGCGTCTGCCAGTTCCGCCACGCCGGCAAAGCAGACTCTGCTGCTACGTATTGGCAACTCACCAACAACGAAAATTATAGCAAAAAAATAATCGTTTGGCAAGGGTTTATTTGCAAATGTTCCCAAATTATTATATGATTAGGCTAAGCAAAATCAGGCAGGAGGCGTAACACATGAAAGTGCTACTGGTAGCGGTAAATGCAAAATACATACATTCTAATCTGGCGATTTATGACTTGAAGGCTTATGTGAATTCCCTGCCGGTTTCAGTGCAACTGGGAGAGTATACGGTAAACCAGCTGCCAGAGGACATCCTGCGAGGTATTTATGAGGAAGGCGCGGATGTTGTGGCATTTTCCTGCTATATATGGAATATTACCACGGTGCTTTCTTTGGCAGAGGAACTTCACAAAATTGCTCCTGCTACCCGAATTTGGCTGGGTGGTCCTGAGGCCTCTTATGATGCCGAAGCACTTTTGGAAAAATCGTCGTCGGTGGAATTAGTTGTGGTAGGAGAGGGAGAAGCGACTTTCTACGATTTGCTTGACAAGCATTTGCTGGCAGGGCAGGATTTGTCTGATATAGACGGAATTGTCTATCGAAATGGGAAAAGAGAAATTTGTCGTAATCCTTTGCGCCCTTACCTTAATATGGATGAAATACCTTTTGTGTATGAGGATATGTCGGGATTTGAACATAAAATACTGTATTATGAGACGAGCCGGGGCTGTCCGTTTCGCTGTAGTTACTGCTTGTCTTCCATTGACAAGCAGGTTCGGTTTCGAAGCCTTTCTCTGGTATTGCCGGAACTGCAGTATTTTCTGGAACAGAAGGTGCCTCAGGTAAAATTCGTGGACCGCACGTTTAACTGTAACCACGAGCACGCTTATGAAATCTGGCGTTATATTTGCGACCATGACAATGGAATTACGAATTTTCATTTTGAAATTTCGGCGGATTTATTAAAAGAGGAGGATTTTCAACTTTTTGCCCGGATGCGCCCGGGATTGATTCAACTGGAAATTGGGGTGCAGTCGACAAATCCCGATACCATTGCAGCCATCCAGCGGAAAATGAATGTTACAAAGGTACGGGAACAGGTTCTGCGGGTCCACGATATGGGCAATATTCATCAGCATCTGGATTTGATTGCAGGACTGCCCCATGAAACCTTTTCTATTTTTGCCCGGAGTTTTAATGATGTATACGAAATGAAGCCAGACCAATTACAGTTGGGATTTTTAAAAGTACTGAAAGGTTCCTGTATGGAGGAGCACAGAGAGGAATATGGAATTGTGGCGACCTCTCAGCCACCTTATGAGGTGCTTTCCACAAAGTGGCTTACCTACGAAGAACGCTGTGTTCTCAAAGATGTAGAGGAAATGGTGGAAGTGTATTATAACAGTGGGCAGTTCAGGAGAAGTATTGCCTGCCTACAAAAAAGATTTGCAGATGCGTTTACGTTTTACCGGAAATTGGCAGATTATTATAGAAAACGTGGGATGATGGAGCAAAAACATACCCGGCTGTTCCGCTACGATGCGTTGCGGCAGTTTGCATTGGAGGAAGAGGATAGTTTGGAGAAGGTTTCTCTTCCGGTATTAGAGGAATGTCTGTTATATGATTTGTACCTTACGGAGAATTGTAAAAAGAGACCTTCCTGGGCGCAGGGGGAAAAAGAGGGGAAAGAACGCTTAAAACAGTTGCGCAGTCCCCAGTGGAGACGGGAACATCTGGAACCGGCAGAGCAGGAAGCAGTTAACCGGATTCTCATAAACCGGACGGATTTGCATCTGGAGTATTTCCCTAATACAATGGACGGGCGCTATGTACTTTTTGATTACAGCAGGAGACATCCTTTGACAAATGAGGCGGCGACGCTACCGCTGGAAATCAATTCCGGGCGGGAAGGGGTTGCAATTTTTCGCGAATTGACATAAAATAGAGACTCACAGTGAAAAGAAGAACAGTATGAGAAGAATGGTTACATACAGTCCGTTTCCAGCAGTTCCCGTAACTGCTGAAGAATGGAATCTTTCATTAGTGTGTTTAGTTCGGTAACCTGAGTAATCAGTTCATAGATTCCATCTGTATTGTCTTCACTCAGGTAGATTTTGCCCAGAGTAAGGTAGATGTTGCTGACATCTGCGCGGATGGAAACACCGAATTCAAATATGGTTCTGGCACCGACAGAATCGCCGGCGTCATAAAGTGCCTGCCCCCACCGGGCCAGGTTAGAACAAAGTGTAGTGAAGTTGGAGTCATATTCGATTAGATTTTCCAGATTGGCGGCTCCATATTGGAGTTTCAGGTCTGTGTTGGACATGCCTGTGAGATTCACAATTTTGCAATCTTTTAATTTGTTTATATTGTCCTGACAGGTTGAAACAGGAGGCTGGGCAGCATCGTCAAAGGGCAGGGAATCGAAGGGAATTGTGATATATTCCAGATTGCTGATGTCCTGACGGCGCACATCGTTTGCGGCGCGCTCTCTCTCCCAGAAGGCATCTTTGCGTGCCTGATAGGCGTTGGAACTTTTTCGCATTTCGTACATTGCCCACAGGGCAAATATTACAAGAAAAACAAGGTATGGCATAATGTTTCCTTTCTGAAAGGGGTGAATGAAATGATTAACTTTAATAAGCCGAGAAACCGCAGAATTATGTCTGTTGTCATTTTAATTTTAATTCTGGCAATGGTTTGCTCCATGTTACTTTCAAATCTGTTCTTTTCCTAAATAAAATATACAAAAATACAACTCTTTTGTCAAATTTTTAGGTGAATCTGTGGGTATCATATCCTATGGATTTGTGTTACACTGTGTGTATTGTAAAAGATTAAAGAAGAATAGCATGCGCTGTGCAAATGCGGCGTAGGAATAGTTAAAGGGATGTAAATATGCAGAATAAAAGAAAAATTGTAACTGGTGTTTTATTGGTGGTTCTTGTTTGTTTGGTGCTGGCGTGCTCCTATTTTTACCACACGATTTCTACGGTGGCGAATTCCAAAAAGATTTGTGACGGAGTTCATGTAGATGGTGTAGATGTGGGCGGTTTGTCCCGGGAGGAAGCACTGGATGCCGTTGTGGAGAAGGAAGATGAACTTCTGGAACGAAGCATTACGATTACATACGAAGACCATCAGGAATCGGTACCCCTGTCTCAACTGGGATATTCTTATGCAGACGCTGAGGATGCAGTGATTGAGGCGTATAAGATTGGTAAGGACGGTTCCATGTGGAAGCGGTATAAGGCAATTAAGAATGGTGCAGGAAAGGGAACCAATATTTCTGTTTCCAAATCCATTACTGAGGAGGCTTTTCAGCAGTATATTGACGAACGGGCAGAGAAGTTTGTAAAGGTTGCCCGGAATGCAGAGATTAGCCGCGAGAATGGTGCATGGGTCATTACGGATGAAGAGAAGGGCATGGAAGTGCCGGTCGCAGAAAATGTGGAAGCGATTAACACGTATTTGAATGACAAATGGGATTATGAGAATTTTTCCTATGAGTTACAGGCAAATGTAGCAGAACCGGAATATACGAGAGAAGATATGGAGAAGGTTACGGATGTGTTGGGAACTTACACTACCAGTTTTACCACTTCTACTTCTAACCGTATTACAAATATACGCAATGCCTGCGCTAAGATTGATGGTTCGGTTGTCTACCCGGGAGAGACTTTTTCAGTGATGGACAAAATCGCACCGTTGACTAGAGACAACGGATATTTGCAGGCTGGTTCGTATTCCAGTGGAGAAGTGATTCAGAGTTATGGAGGCGGTGTCTGTCAGGTTGCCACGACATTATACAATGCAGTACTGCAGTCTGAACTGGAAGTAACGGAGCGCCACAATCACCAGATGGTAGTAAGTTATGTGGATTTGTCTTTCGATGCGGCAGTGTCCGACAGTGGAAATCAGGATTTTCGGTTTGTTAATTCCTGGACAGAACCGATTTACATCGAGGGCTATGTGAATGGGTATACTGTCACCTTTACGATTTATGGAGAAGAGACCCGGGATGTCAACCGCAAAGTGGAATATGTGAGTGAAAAACTGGCTACCATTAAACCGGGAAAAGATATTGTGACAAAGGACAAAACAATGGAAGAAGGTAAGGAAAAAGTAACCCAGTCTGCCCATACAGGATATCGTTCCAAATTATGGAAGAAGGTATATGTGAATGGGGAACTGGAGAGTACTACCGAGGTGAATTCCAGTTATTATGCACCTTCTGCCCGCCGGGTAACGGTAGGAACCAAGAAGAAGGAAACGACGGAAGAAGAAAAGACGAAGAATACAAAGAAAAAGCAGAAAGATACAGAGCAGACTTCGCAAGCGGATGCCACAACGGCAGAGCCGGCAGTGACGACCCAGGAACCGGTACAGCCGGAGACAACACAGGCAGCTGCGGAGGTTATACAGTAATATGGAAGGGCTTCTGGTAAAGGAACAGGATCAGATTGTAATTACAAAAAGCATTGGTCTGTCTGGAACGTATGCGCTGGTGAAGGAACGCTATGAGCAGTTGCACCAGCGCTATTCCTGCGATTTTCTGGAACCGGTTTATGAATATGAAAAGGAGTTTTCTCTGGAACCGGAATATGAGGTGTTGGAAATGCAGCAGTGGAGTGCCTGCGTAGAGGCTTCTTATGGGGGCATATTTGGCGCCTTGTTCCGTCTGGGGTATGATTCGGGACTGGGGCTTCGGGTGGATTTACAGTCGATTCCCATCCGGCAGCAGGTGATTGAGGTTTCAGAATTTTTTCAGGTAAATCCCTATTTGCTTCATTCTGGTGGAAGTATGGTAATCGCATGTTCCAATGGGCAGCGTCTTTGTGAGGCTTTGCGACAAAAGGGAGTTCCTGCCGTAATCGCAGGTAATATGACGAAAGAAAAGGCAAGAATTGTGTGCGTCGAGGAAGAAGAACGGTTTTTGACACCTCCCCGTCGGGATGCATTATTGTCTTGTTTTGAAGAGACTTATGTAAAAGAGAATTTTCCTAAAACAATCCAATGCAGGAATCGGGATGAAGAATCATAGAAAAATGCTATTCTATGTTGGAAACTTATTGAATTTTTGTAGTGGTATGTGCTAATATAGGGATATGTGAAAGAAACGGGAGGTATATAAGGTATGGCGTCCATAAATGCGGAGCATATAAATGTATTCTTGATGGCTACATCTAAGATTTTACAAGATATGTGCGGATATACTACAAAAATTGGTAAACCATCAGTAAAAAACTGTGAATTTAAAGATGATACCATTGTTATTATGATTGGAGTAACAGGTGAGATGAAGGGACAAGTAATGCTTGCCTTTGAGGACGAGATTGCCTGTGACATTGCCGGTAAGATGATGATGATGCCGGTACAGCAGTTGGATGAGATTTCCACTAGTGCAATTTGTGAATTGGGGAATATGATTATGGGAAATGCATCCACAGTTTTTTCTGTAGAGGGAATTGGAATTGATATTACACCGCCAACCATGTGTAAGGGGAATGTTGCTTTTCAGGGTCCGGTAGCGAATTTAAGCATTCCGGTGTATTATGATGGAGATGACAAGAAGATTGAATTGAATCTGGCAATGAAGGTGGATTAATTATAAGAGAACTGTCGGAGCAGGAATGGAGGGTGAATTTGATTTGCCCTCTTTTATTATTTGTAGAATCATTGAAAAGGAGAGAATGAATTTCATGAATATTGTGTTACATGAGCCGGAAATTCCGGCAAATACAGGGAATATAGGAAGAACTTGTGTAGCCACGGGAACCTCCCTTCATTTAATCCGTCCCCTTGGGTTTCGGATTAATGACAAGACGCTGAAACGAGCAGGAATGGATTACTGGGACAAACTGGATGTGCATTACTACGATGATTTTCAGGATTTTCTCGAGAAGAATCCCGATGCTAAAATTTATATGGCAACTACGAAATCCAAGCAATGCTATACGGATGTATGCTATGAGGAAGACTGCTTTATTATGTTTGGCAAGGAGAGTGGGGGAATTCCCGAGGAAATTTTGCTGGATTATAAGGACACTGCAGTGCGGATTCCTATGGGACATGACATTCGTTCCCTGAATCTGGGGAATTCGGTTGCTATTGTTCTCTATGAGGCACTCCGGCAGAACCAGTTTCGGAATCTGGAAAGTCAGGGGCAGTTGCACCGCTACGAATGGTAACGGTGGTTTTAGGGATTTGTTATGTGAAGACGGAGTGGCTATTTCTTTTGCTCTGAGGGAGCACATGGAAGGGTAAAGGTAAAGTTAGAACCATGACCTTCTTCGCTTTCCAGTGTAATGGTTTCATCGTGGGCTTTCATAATCTCTTTGACAATGGAAAGTCCCAGTCCAGTGCCGGATTTGTCTTTGCCCCGGGAAGTGTCTGCTTTGTAGAAACGCTCCCAAATATGTTTCTGGTGTTCGGTGCGGATTCCGTCGCCGTTGTCTTTTACAGAAATGCTTACTTTATTCTCGTTTACAGTGAGGGCAGTAATAAAAATTTGTGATTCCGGATGGGAAAATTTGATGGCATTGTCTACCAGGTTATAGATGACCTGGTAAATTTTTTCCCTGTCTGCGTACACATATAAGTCAGATTCGGGGAGGTCCGGTAAAATACGGAGCTTTTTTTTGTCAGCAATTCCCTCGAAACTTTCTATAATGTTCAGAATCATCTCATTTATATTGAAAATTGTTTTTTTCAAAATCAGTGTCTGGCTGTTGATGTCGTTTAATGTCAGCAGACCAGAGGTCAGTTTGGTCAATCGTTTCGTCTCGTTTAATACAACATCAATGTAATGTCCTTGCCGTTCCGGTGGAATGGTGCCATCCTGGATTGCCTCCAGGTAACCTTTAATTGAAGTGAGGGGAGAGCGAAAATCATGGGAGACATTGGCAATAAAGTTTTTGCGGTATTCTTCCATTTTTTGTAACTCATCTGCCATATTGTTCAAGGAGTCTGCCAGTTGTCCGATTTCATTTTTGTCTTCTACTGCAAGTTCGGTATCGAAGTTACCATTGCTGTAATCCAGGGCAGCCAGGTTAATCTGAGCCAGAGGATTCAGAATTTTGCGGGTAAAATGGTATAGCGCCAGCAGGGAAAGCAGTAATACCAGTAAAAAGGCAAGGTAGATGAATTTCAGGATGTTGGAGCAGATTTGGGACACATCCGACAGAGAGGAGTGTAATATAATATATCCTACGGGTCTGTTACTGCTTACAAGGGGAATGCCTACGCTCAGTGTTTCGTTTTCGAATAGTCCATAAAAATTACCGGTTACAGCAAAGGAATCGGTCTGGGAAATGGAGTCGGAAATATCGGAAAGAGAAGTGGGAAGAGAGGAGCCGGAAGAAACGGCGATGAGTTGTCCGTTAGCATCTGCAATCCAGATTTCTGTTCCCAGCAGAGATTGAAGCGAAGCCAGTTGTTCGTTTAACTGCACGTTGTTGGTTGTCTTGTCAAAATAGCTTTTGGCGTACTGTGTGGCAATCAGTCTTGCCTGAGATTGCAGGGAAGCGGTACGTTCGCTGACCAAAAGGCGGGTGACATTATAATTGGTGAACAAAACAATTCCGGCAAAACACAGAGTCAGGATTGTCAAGTACCATAACACAATATGGTCGAAAAAAGACCGCTTAAACTTTTTCATGTTTTACACCTCTTTTGCACGCAATTCAAACTTGTAACCGACGCCCCAAACAGTGCCAATATCCCAGTTGCTTTCCGTGTCTGCAAATTTTTCCCGGAGACGTTTGATGTGCACATCCACAGTCCGGGAGTCGCCTACATAGTCGTAGCCCCAGATGCGGTTGAGCAGCTGCTCCCGGGTGAACACCTGATTGGGACTGGAGGCAAGGAAATAGAGAAGTTCCAGTTCCTTTGGCGGCATTTCCAGAGGGGCACCTTTATAGAGAACAGAATAGTTGGTGATGTTGACAATGAGGTTCTCATAGGACACATATTCGCCGGTCTGTTCAGCAACAA